>CAMHFA010000135.1 GCA_946184255.1 uncultured Bacteroidales bacterium | reverse complement strand
GTCTCCTCCGGAGTGAAGAATCCCTCGTCGCAGAAGACATCTACATAGTCAGCCAGGCCTTCTGAAGCCACCGAGGGAATCATTTCCTTGCAGACAAGATCGACATACTCACCCTGCCTGCCGGAGTATTTCCTGCCGACAGCATGGGCCCCCAGGAACGTGGCCTTGATAATGGCCGGAGAAGTCTTCTTTACGCGTCGGATGACCCTCAACATCTTTAATTCATCCTCTGTGGTCAGGCCGTAACCGCTCTTTATCTCTATCGCCCCGGTTCCCTTTGCAATCATCTCATCCACACGATCCATCGTCTGGGCGAAAAGCTCGTCTTCGCTGGTTTTGTGAAGAAGGTCGGCGGAGTTCAGGATTCCGCCTCCTCGGGCTGCTATCTCGGCATAGCTGAGTCCGTTGATCTTGTCTATGAATTCCTGCTCCCTTGTTCCGGCATAGCAGATGTGGGTGTGTGAGTCGCAGAACATGGGCATCACCATCCCGCCATCGCCATCGACAACTTCATCTTTGGAGGAGGGAACCGGGCATTTTGCCATCGGCCCGAAGTCATCGATCAAGCCGTCCTTGATCGTAAGGAAGGCATCCTTCAGGGAAACGACTTCTTCCATCTGGTTTCCCTGCTTGCGAAGGACGCCCTCGGGGACTATCCCGACAAGTTCTCCTATGCCGCGTATAAGTCTCATCGTATAAACTCTATGGATTTCTCAATCAGCGGATGCATGTAGGTGTCGTTGTCAATGAAAGGAACGACCTTGCGGTAATCATTGAATATCTTTTCGAGAACAGTGGAAGACCTTTCTCCTGATTCTTTGTGCCTGAATTCGAGGGCCTGGGCGGCATTGAAAAGTTCGATGGCCAGCACCCTCTCGCAGTTCTCAACGACCCGGACGAGTTTGGTGGCAGAGTTCGATCCCATGCTCACATGGTCTTCCTGTCCCTGGGAAGAAGGGATTGAATCGACTGAGGCAGGCCAGCACAGTCCTTTGTTCTGGCTGACTATTGAGGCGGCAGTGTATTGGGGAATCATGAAACCGCTGTTCAGGCCGGGATTGGCCACAAGGAACTTAGGGAGGCCCCTCTGACCTGAAATAAGGCGGAATATCCTCCTCTCTGAAATATTGGCGAGTTCAGACATCGCGATGGCGAGGGTGTCCATGGGGATTGCGATCGGTTCTCCATGGAAGTTTCCTGCAGAGATGATCATGTCCTCGTCGGGGAAGACATTCGGGTTGTCCGTAGCGGAATTGATTTCATTTTCAATCACGGACTCGACGTATCGGATGTTGTCCTTGACGGCTCCATGGACCTGTGGGATGCATCTGAATGAATACGGATCCTGGACATGTTCCTTTGGCCTGATTATCAGTTCGCTCCCTTCCAGAAGACTGATGAACCTTGTAGCGGTGTCTATCTGCCCCTTGTGAGGCCTCAGCTGATGTGTAAGCGGCAGGAAGGGCTCGATCCTTCCATCATAAGCTTCCAGCGACATCGCGGCTATCCTGTCTGCCCATTCGGAAAGCCGGTGGCATTGGATAAGTGACCAGATGGCATGTGCGCTCATGAACTGGGTCCCGTTGAGGAGGGCAAGACCTTCCTTTGACTGAAGAGTAATGGCTTCCCATCCCATTTCATCCCAGACTTCCTTGCTTGGCCGGACCTTTCCTTTGTATAGCACTTCTCCAAGCCCGATAAGTGGGAGGCTCAAATGTGCCAGGGGAGCCAGGTCTCCTGAAGCTCCGAGCGAACCCTGCTGGTAAATTACAGGGAGGATGTCGTTGTTGAACATGTCCAGAAGCCTCTGGACAGTGACAAGCTGGGCTCCTGAATGGCCGTAAGAAAGAGACTGTGCCTTAAGGAGGAGCATCAGCCTGACGATGTCAGGGCGTACCGTTTCCCCTGTACCGCAGGCATGGCTTACTACAAGGTTATATTGAAGTTGGGAGAGCTGGTCTGTCGGGATGGTGACATTGTACAGCGAACCGAATCCAGTAGTGATTCCATATACAGGGCGACTGATGTCTTCCATCTTGCTGTCCAGATAGTTACGGCACTTTATAATCGCACTTTTCGCCTCGTCTCCCAGGACAAGCGTTTCATGGTTCGCCAGGATTCCCTTCAGCCGTTCCAGGCTAAGGTGATCTTTTGAGATGATGTGAGTCATTGTTGTTCGATTGCGTTTAAGACCAGTGAATCATCTGTTAAGTTCGGAATCGTTACATTCAGGCCCGGGGTCCGGCCCATTTCGCGAAGGATGGCATGTCGGGCCCCTTCATTCCTAGCCCATGACCTGCGGGCGATACCGTTGTTGACATCCCAGAACAGCATCTGGCTGATGTGTCTGGCTGATTCATCGGAACCGTCTATGACCATTCCGAAGCCTCCGTTTATCACTTCGCCCCATCCGACTCCTCCTCCATTGTGGATCGACACCCAAGTTGCACCGCGGAAAGAATCACCGATCACATTCTGGATGGCCATGTCAGCTGTGAACTGGGATCCGTCATAGATGTTGGAGGTTTCCCTGAACGGGGAATCAGTACCGGATACATCATGATGGTCGCGTCCAAGGACGATAGGAGCAGTGATCTCTCCCTTGCGGATGGCCTCATTGAAAGCAAGCGCTATCTTGGTCCTGCCTTCGCAGTCTGCATAGAGGATCCTTGCCTGGGAACCTACCACCAGGTTGTTGCGCCCCGCTTCTTCAATCCAATGAATATTGTCCAGCAACTGTCCGCGGATCTCCTCGGGTGCGGTTTCGGCTTCCTCAGAGAGGACCTTTACCGCCAGTGCGTCCGATTTGGCGAGGTCTTCTGGTCTCTCGCTCATGCAGACCCAGCGGAAAGGACCGAATCCATAGT
The DNA here is from genome assembly GCA_946184255.1 of uncultured Bacteroidales bacterium. Lineage (GTDB taxonomy): Bacteria > Bacteroidota > Bacteroidia > Bacteroidales > UBA932 > Cryptobacteroides. The sequence goes on along the minus strand of CAMHFA010000135.1, from coordinate 1,453 downwards.
CGAAATAGAGCGGTCCCATGATGTCCTGGACATAGGAAGGATAGCGGAAAGATCCGTCCGGTTTGAGTACATCGGCTCCTGCGCGGGAAGACTCGAGGAGGAAGGCGTTGCCGTAGTCGAAGAAATACATCCCTCTTTCCGTGAGCCGGTTGATGGCTGCAACCTGCCTGCGGAGGGATTCCTTCACAGCTTTCCTGAACCTGGCCGGTTCTTCGGCCATCATCTTCTTGGACTCTTCCAGTGTCAGTCCGACAGGGTAATATCCACCTGCCCATGGGTTGTGGAGGGAAGTCTGGTCGGAGCCCAGATCGACTTTGATCCTCTCGTCTGCCAGCCTTTCCCACAGGTCCACGATGTTTCCGACATATGCGAGGGACACAGTATCTCTGTCCGAGACGGCTTTCTTTATTCTCGGGATCAGTTCATCCAGGTCCTCATGAAGTTCGTCCACCCATCCCTGGTCAAAACGCTTTCTGGCCGCCAGCGGATTTATCTCGGCGGTTACGCTGACCACTCCTGCGATGTTTCCAGCCTTGGGTTGGGCACCGGACATGCCACCCAGGCCGGCAGTTACGAAGAGCATTCCCTTCATGTTCTCCCTGGTTCCGGGGATATCCTTGGCTTTAAGCTGCTTGCGTGCAGCATTCATGACAGTTATAGTGGTGCCGTGGACAATTCCCTGGGGGCCTATGTACATGTAGGATCCAGCAGTCATCTGTCCGTACTGGGAAACTCCCATGGCGTTGAATCTCTCCCAATCGTCCTGTTTTGAATAATTGGGGATGACCATACCGTTGGTAACCACAACTCTCGGTGCGTCCTTATGGCTGGGGAACAGCCCCATGGGGTGACCGGAATACATGGCGAGAGTCTGTTCGTCAGTCATGGTTGCCAGATACTTCATAGTAAGCCTGTACTGGGCCCAGTTCTGGAAGATGGCTCCGTTTCCTCCGTAGATGATAAGTTCATGGGGATGCTGGGCTACCCTGGGGTCCAGATTATTCTGGATCATAGCCATAATTGCCGCCGCTTGGCGTGAGACTGCGGGGTACTCATCAATCGGTCGAGCGTAAATGTCATAGGAAGGACGGAACCGGTACATGTAGATCCGGCCGAAGTCCCTCAGTTCCTTTGCAAATTCCGGGGCCAGTTCCGCGTGGAATTTTTCAGGGAAGTACCTCAGGGCATTTTTCAGGGCCAGGACCTTCTGTTCCTTGGTAAGGATGTCCTTACGCCTAGGTGCATGGTTTATGGTCTTGTCATATAGCTTGGGTTCGGGCAGTCTGTCCTGGGGAATGCCGGCCAGTATCTCTTCCTGAAATCTATCCATTGATCTTGCTGTTTACGATATCCAGAATCTCCTTTTCCTTTTCTATTGCCTTTGCTGCGATTCCTTCCGCTTCGGCAATCAGGGCTTTTGCCTTGTCCTGGTCCTTAAGACCTACTGCATTGA
>CAMHFA010000134.1 GCA_946184255.1 uncultured Bacteroidales bacterium | reverse complement strand
GACCTGGTGTTCCTGCTGCTGATCTTCTTCCTGGTCACCTCGACGCTGGTCAATCCGAACGCACTTAAGCTCTTGCTTCCCAAGAGCACGGGGCAGGTGACCGCAAAGCCCACTGTCAGTGTTTCCATCAAGGACTGGGGCGGCGAGATGTACACCTACCACCTCAACGGCGACGAAACCCCGGTCCAGTTCTCCGACCTGGAGGACGGCCTGGTGGGCCTTCTCCAGTCAGAGGAGGACCCGACATTCTCCATCTATTCTGACGAGAGCGTCCCTATCAAGGAGGTCGTCTCGATCATGAACATCGCCAAGCGCAACCACTATAAAGTAATTTTGGCCACACAGCCCGAGTAATGAAGCAGTACCTTCGCGTCAGAGAGAAGGAGGCAAAGGTCTCCACTGTTACGGGAATCGTCCTTACGGTTGCCATACATCTGGTGATCCTGCTTTCCTGCGCGTTCACGGGATTGAAATATCTCTATCCCCCGCCCCAGGAGCAAACCTTCCTGATCGATTTCAGCGAGGACGAACCGGCACCGGTGCCAAGGCAGGCCATAGGCAGGCAGCCGCAGGCTGAAGAAGTGGACATCACCAAGCCCGTGGAACTGATCCAGAGAAGCGAATCTCCTGTCAAGTCAGACAGGACCAACAAGACGTCCGAGGCCAAGCCCGACAGCCATGGAGACGTGGAAGTACCTGCCCCGAAAGAGGAAATCAACAAGAACGCCCTCTTCCCCGGTATGAGCAAGAAAGATTCGTCCCTGGCCCCGCATGGTGCCACAAATCCTTCCGCCGAATTCAAGGCCGGGCACCCGAAAGGCAACACGACGACTGGGAAGACAGATGGCGTGCCCAATGCCCATCTGAAAGGCAGGAGTGTCCTTGGAGCACTTCCAAGGCCTGATTACGCCGTACAGGATGAGGGAAAGGTCGTGGTTGACATCTGGGTGGACAACTATGGAAACGTAACAAAGGCCATCGCCGGAGCGCAAGGCACTACAGTCACCAACCAGTCACTATGGGCAGCCGCCAGGGCAGCGGCAATGAAGGCGCATTTCAACCAGAGCGCAGATGCTCCGGCACTTCAACAAGGAACAATAACTTATATTTTCAAGCTTAAGGCAAATTAATTTTTTAGGTGGCGTGAGCCACAGTACAATTTTATGGAAGAAAAAAAGAACGGTGGCTATGAGAGCCACGGAGAGCGTAGGGATTACGCAGGAAACGAATCTAGGAATGGCTATTCAGCGGAAGGTAGGAAATTGAGACCCAGAAGAAGGGTCGCCCCTGCCTCATCATCCAACAAGGAAGGTGAATTCAGACCCTACAACAGCCAGAGAAGCTATCACAGACAGGACGAACGTCCTGCCTACGGAGAGGGTCGCCCTTCATACAACCAGGACCGTCCGCGTTACGGACAGAACCGTCAGGGAGGCTATGGCCAGGACCGCCCGCATTACGGACAGGATAGACCGCGTTACGGTCAGGACCGTCCGCGTTACAACGACAACCGTCATGACTCATACGGTGAGGAGCGCCAGGGATATGGTGAAAGACGCCAGAGCTACGGCGAAAGGCACCAGGGATACGGTGAAGGACGCCATGGCCACGGCGAAGGCCGTCAGGGCTATGGCGAGAACCGCGGTTACCAGAAGAGGAGCTTCGGAGAAGGACGTCCTTCATATGGACAGCGCCAGCGGAGCTTTGAAAATCCGCGTCAGTCCGGATTCCAGAAGGGTCCCGGACGTCCCGCCCCCAAGAAACCTGTCCGCAAGAGCACTTCCCATTTCACTGCTGCGGACGAGGCTGGAATAAACCAGATGCTCTCAAGGAAACCCCAGGTGGACAATCCCCTCTTCTCCGACAATGACAACGTACCGACTCCGATCAAGGAAGAGATCCGTCTCAACAAGTTCATTGCCAATTCTGGAGTCTGCTCACGCCGCGAGGCTGACACCTTTATCCAGGCTGGAGTCGTAACTGTGAACGGAGAGGTTGTGACCGAACTCGGCACCAAGATCAATGTCCTCAAGGATGACGTCCGTTTCAACGGAGAAAGGCTTAAGGGAGAGGAAAAGGTTTACATAGTGATGAACAAGCCTAAGGGATTCGTCACAAGTGCAAGCGATCCTCATGCAGACAAGACCGTCATGGACCTCCTCAAAGGCTGCACCTCCAGGGTATTCCCTGTCGGAAGGCTGGACAAGAACACCACCGGTGTGCTCATGTTCACCAACGACGGTGAGATTGCAGAGCAATTGACCCATCCTTCCTACAACAAGAAGAAGATCTACCAGGTAATCCTCGACAAGGCTCTTGAAGAGGAAGACAAGGAAAAGATACTCGTAGAAGGTCTTTCCCTCACTGACGGAGTCATCAAGGCAGACGAGCTTGAATATATCGACGCCGAAGACCATCGCAGGCTCGGAATAGAGATCCATTCCGGCAAGAACAGGATTGTCCGCAGGATCTTCGAAAGCCTCGGTTACACTGTAAAGGCACTTGACAGGGTCTATTTCGCAGGCCTTACCAAGAAGGGCCTCAAGAAGGGCGAGTGGAGGTATCTCAGCGAGGGCGAGGTAAACGTCCTCAAGATGGGTGCCTATGTCTAGCCAGACCACAAACACAGGACATCGCGCGGGCTTTGTCAACATAATCGGTAATCCGAATGTTGGCAAGTCCACCTTGATGAACGCCCTGGTGGGTGAGAAACTGTCAATCGTCACTGCCAAGGCCCAGACAACCCGGCACAGGATAATGGGAATCGTCAACACCGACGACTACCAGATAGTCTATTCCGACACACCGGGCATGCTGAAGCCCAACTACAGGCTCCAGGAGGACATGATGAAGTTCGTTGATGCAGCTATCGGCGACGCCGACATCATCCTCTACGTGACCGATGTGGTGGAGAAGAGCGACAAGAACCTGGAGTATATCCAGAAACTCCAGAAGCTCCAGTGCCCTGTGGTCGTGGCGATAAACAAGATCGACATAAGCGACCAGGCAAAGGTCATGGAATTGATCGGCTACTGGAAGCAGACCCTTCCGGAAGCGATTATCATACCCGTTTCCGCCAAGGAGCATTTCAATCTTGAAAGTGTCCTGGACGCCATTGTGAGCAAACTCCCTCTGTCACCGCCCTGGTTTGACAAGGATCAGTTCACAGACCGCAACCTGCGCTTCTTCGCTTCGGAGATCATCCGTGAGAAAATCCTGGAGAACTACAGCCAGGAGATTCCCTACAGTTGCGAGGTTGGAATAGAAGCTTTCAAGGAGGGAAAGGAGAGATACGAAATCAGCGCTGTCATCTACGTGATGCGCGACACCCAGAAAGGGATAATTATTGGTAAGGGCGGTTCAGCCCTTAAGAAGACCGGCACTGAGGCCAGGCTTGAAATGGAGGATTTCTTCCAGAAGAAGGTCTATCTTCAACTGTTCGTGAAGGTGGATCCGGACTGGAGGGAGAACCGCAAGGAACTGAGGAAGTTCGGTTACGAAGAATAAAATAGGAAGAAGGAATATGGCAACGGAAGACCAGTGGGAAGATATTCAGGATCAGGAAAACGGAAACGAGGAGATGGAAACTCCCGTCGATGAGAGCGCCGCTCCATCGACAGGAAAGTACGACAAGCTTCTCAGCTCCGACAGCCGGAAGTTCAAGCTTTCCGGAATGTTCAAGGACTGGTTCCTTGACTATTCCTCCTATGTCATCCTCCAAAGGGCGGTTCCCCACATCGTGGATGGATTGAAGCCGGTTCAGAGGAGGGTCCTCCACGCCATGTACAAGATGGACGATGGCAGTTACACAAAGGTTGCCAACATCGTCGGCCAGGCCATGCAGTATCACCCGCATGGAGATGCCTCAATCCTTGGTGCTCTGGTACAGTTAGGACAGAAAGGGCTTCTGGTAGATTGCCAGGGTAACTGGGGAAACATCCTGACGGGAGACAGCAATGCTGCACCGAGATACATTGAGGCCCGCCTTTCCAAATTTGCCAAGGAAGTGGTTTTCGACCCGAAGATCACCCATTGGATGACTTCCTATGACGGTCGTAACCAGGAACCAACCGAGCTTCCGGTACGATTCCCCCTGCTTCTTGCACAGGGAACCGAGGGTATCGCTGTCGGTATGGCCTCAAAGATCCTTCCCCACAACTTCAACGAGCTCCTGGATGCTTCTGTCAGCATCCTTGAAGGCAAGGACTTCACGATCTATCCCGATTTCCCCACCGGTGGCAGTGCAGATTGCAGCAACTACAAGGACGGGGCCCGAGGCGGTAGCGTGAAGGTACGTGCCAAGATCGAGAAGATCGACAAGAACACCATAGCCATCAC
>CAMHFA010000133.1 GCA_946184255.1 uncultured Bacteroidales bacterium | reverse complement strand
TGGCGATAGCCTGGACATAGGCCAGGGTAACGGCGTCGATCTCACCGTGGACAGGGAGAGCCTGCTTTCCGGGCATTGCAGCCTGAGGAACGATACCGTAGTCCCTGATGACATCGAGTACATCGTCAGCCTCGGAACCGGCGCCGAAAGTGAGGTTACCGTTCAGGCGGACATACTTATCAGCCCTGTCCTTGTAGGACTGTCCTACCACGAACATCTCGGAGAGATCAGGATACTGGGCAGCATCCTTGATGCCCTTGATCCTGATAACCTCGGACTCGAGGAAGGAAATGGTCGAGAAGCACCAGCAAGTACCGGAACTGTTCTGGTTCTTCACGGAAGTGATCGGATTCTCTTTCACAACAGTGAACTTGTACTCCGGCTGAGGAGCCTGAGGCCTGGGTTGCTGTGCAAACGATGCAGTGGGGATCAGCATTACCGCGATCGCGGCGATCAATAAGTTCTTTTTCATAATACTTGATTATTAAGACTAATAATTTTCAGCTTTGATTTGGAAATAACTCTGGGGATGGTTGCACACCGGGCACACCTCGGGAGCTTTCTTTCCTATAACTATATGTCCGCAATTGGAGCACTCCCAGATGGCGTCCTCATCCCTTGTGAAGACAACAGCCTCCTTGACTTTTCCAAGGAGTTTCCTGTACCTTTCCTCGTGAGTCTTCTCAATAGCGGCCACACCTTCGAAAAGATTGGCGATCTCGTCGAAACCTTCCTCCCTTGCAGTGACGGCAAAACCGGCATACATGTCGGTCCACTCGAAATTCTCACCGTCGGCAGCATCTGCAAGATTGATTTCAGTCGCAGGGACCGAACCCCCATGAAGGAATTTGAACCAGATCTTTGCATGCTCCTTCTCATTCTTGGCAGTCTCCTCGAAGAGCTTGCTGATCTGGACATAGCCGTCCTTCTTTGCCCTGGAGGCATAATATAAGTACTTGGTGTGAGCCTGGCTCTCCCCGGCGAATGCCGTCATGAGGTTCTGCTCAGTTTTGGATCCTTTCAATTCCATACTCTAATAAGATTTAGTTCAAAAAAGCGCTAAAGACAAATGTAATAAAAAAATAATTACTTTTGCAGGCTTTCGGAAAAGAATATGTCGGCTGCTGTTAAAAAGAAACGGAAGAAAAAACTCAAGGTTTCCCCATGGGCAGCCCTGGGTGCAGCCACAGCCATTCTTCTGGCAGTCTTCCTGATCTTCCACAGGTGGGAAGGAAGACCCGAAGCCGAAAGAGGTGCCAAGGTTCCTCCGGGCACCTGGCGTTACGGAATCGACATCTCCCACAACAACGCCGGGAGGATTGTCTGGGATTCCCTTTTTGTGATGACCGATTCCAAAAGGAGGACTATCAGGGATCCTTACCTGGCGAAAGAGATAAAACCTGTCAGTTTCGTGTTCATCAAGGCCACCGAGGGAGCCTCATTCAAGGACAAGGATTTCAAGGAAAACTGGAAAGCTGCGGGAAAGACCGACCTCCGCCGCGGAGCCTACCACTTTTTCCGTAGCTCAAAGGATGGAGAAATCCAGGCCAGGAATTTCATAAGTACAGTAGGAGACCTCCGGTTCAAGGACCTTCCCCCTGTCCTGGACATTGAAACCATCCATCTTGGTTGCCCGAAGGAACTTCTCAACCAACGTGCCCTTCAATGGCTCAAGGCCGTGGAGAAGCGCTACGGAAAGAAGCCTATAATCTATGCAAGTTCCTCTTTCATAAAGGATTATCTAAACAGCGAGATTGTCGGAAACTATCCCGTCTGGGTCGCCCACTATGAAAAAGACAGTCCAGCCTTCGAAGGCTGGACCTGGTGGCAATTCACCGACAGGGCGGTGGTAAAGGGAGTACCCGGAACTATTGACCTCAGCGTGATGAGAGAGAACTAGTCTGAAACAGGGGCAAAAGCCATCCCGTCCCACTTGTAGAGTCTTGCCCTGCAGTTCTGAAGGCCGGTTTCAGGATTGCGCCCGTTCTCCGAAATGTAAAAGAGTCCATCCCCGAGGGGAGAAACACCAGTGGAACCGTGCTTGAATCTTACTCCGCCGACAGGTTTTTCCGGAGACCCTATCATTGGATGCTTTGACTTGTCGTACCAGACCCCGTCGACCAACTTCTTAACAGGCTTTGTCGCAATGTCGAAAATAAAAGTATCGTAATTTGGAAATTCCGGCTTGGAACCCTTGTACACAAAGAGGAACATCTTCTTCAGGGAAGGATCGTAAGCCATGTTCTGGACGCCCCAGTTGGTGTTCCCGGTGTAGACGAAATACTTGTCCAGAGGCTTGGCCGGTCCCCTGTCATAGAATTCACCGAACTTGACCTTGCCGGCGAAACGGTCCAGCTTCTTCATCTTATAACGGAGCAGAACCTGGCAGTCATTGTCCTGACGGTCTTCATCCTTGTAGATCCCGTAGGCGACATAAAGATAGTTCTTTCCCCTTTTCTTTCCGATTATCGGAGCAATGGACACACCGTCGATCCCGGAACAACCGTACCGATGCTCGAATTCGGTCTTGTCCGGTCCCTTCATCTTTGCACGGTAATCCTTCGTAGCATCCTTGACACAGACTATCTTGAAGGCCTCGTTGTCTTCTGAATCCATTCCGACATACTTGACCTTATCGACATCAATCACAGCTATGTAGAACATGGATTTCCCTTTTGCGAAATCTGAGAGGCCCTGTCCTATCACATCGTCCTTGCATTCGAGGGATGCATAGACCTTCCTGGACTTCCTGTCAAACGTCATGGCACCAAGATGACCCTGGATCCTGTCTACTGATGCCAGCACCTTTCCAGTCATGTCAGTCACCACGAAAGAAGTAGTGAAAGAGAAGTACATGCGACCGGCGTCCTCGTCACAGACTATTCCCTGGACATGATGGGCACCTCCCTCCACGAAGACCTCCTTAACCCTGGATGTAGATTGTGCGAAGCAGGATAGTCCGGCGACGATGGCAAGGACCAGCAATAGAGTCTTTTTCATATTCATTACTTATTGAGTTCTTCAATCATAGCGCGGGCTACGGCGGCAGAGGCACCGGACCCTCCGAGCGAGGACCGTATCTCCTTGTAACCATTCAGCATCTCATCACGGTAGAAATCATCTTCTATGAGTCTCCTGACTTCATAAAGGACATTATCCGCTGTGAAATAATCCTGGAGTAGTTCCTTGAAACAGGTCCGGTTGAGGATAAGGTTCCCGAGGCTGATGTACTTCACCTTGATGATCATTCTCGCTATCATGTAATTGAGAGCGGCCGTCCTGTAGGCGACAACCTGCGGAGTGCCTATTAGAGAGCACTCCAGAGAGGCAGTGCCCGAATTGACCACAGCAGCACGGCTGTTCCTCATCACTGAATATGTCATTCCGGATACTACCTTGACATAGTTCCTATCCCCGACGTACCTCGAATAATCCTCTTCAGACCTCGCGGGAGCGGCAGCAACCACGAAAAGATAATCTGAATATTCCCCCACGGAATGCATCCTGTCAGCAAATTCCATGAAAGTGGGCATCATGGAACTGATCTCCCCTGTCCTGGAACCAGCCAGAAGGGCTATCATAGGCCTGTCCGGTAATCCTGACCTCCTAAGGAATACTTCCCTGGACTCACTCAATGCTTCTGAATTGTCAATTGCATCGACAAGTGGATTACCCTTATATACAAAGTCAACGCCTTTGGAAGTGAAATATGGGATCTCGAATGGAAAGACTATGAAGAGTTTGTCAACGTAGGCTTTCAGTTTTTTTACCCTGCTTTCCCTGGAAGCCCAGACCTTCGGTGCAATATAATAGAAGACCTTGAAGCCCTCCTTGTGGACAGCCTCTGCCACCCTGAAATTGAAGCCGGGATAGTCAATGAGGATCACGACATCAGGCTTCCAAGAGGTTATGTCGGAAATGCAGCGTGCAAGCCTGGCGGCAAACTTTCTCGGGTGCAGGAGTACCTGGCTGAAGCCGATCACCGCACCTTCGCGGTAATCCTCTACCAGGGTTCCGCCGACGGAAGCCATCATTCCGCCTCCCCAGAAACGGATTTCCGCTCCGGGATCCTCTGCGATGATGCCTTTCATCAGGTTCGAACCATGAAGGTCCCCTGACGCCTCACCGGCTATGATGTAGTACCTGGACATCAGAAATCCTTGTCAAAGATTCTGGAGAGTCTCCGTACTTCCTCGTGGTCGGTCCTGTCAAATGTCTGGGGAGTGATGGAAATATACCCGTCATCAAGGGCATGGTGATCGGAAGAACGGTCGTTCTTGGGCGTCCCGTCTATGAAACGGCCCCTCATCACGTACATGCTTTCTCCTTCTTCTGCCTGGGCTGTTCCCCCAGGGA
>CAMHFA010000132.1 GCA_946184255.1 uncultured Bacteroidales bacterium | reverse complement strand
CTCGCCTGCGGCGAGCCACCCGTTCATGTGGCCACGGGCGGCCACAGGTTCTGCTGGCACACCCCTTCCGTGCAGCGAGTGAACTATTCTGGACAATACGTCGAGCGGAAGCACCGATGGGGTGCCTCCGCCGATGTAGAGGGTATTTACCGATGATGTAGCGGCTATCTCGTCGCGCCGTGAGGCTATCTCGTCGCAGATGGAATCTGCATATTCCTCGAAACAGGTCCTTTTATTCTGCCCGGGAACCACGGAAAAGAATCCGCAGTAGGTGCAGAAACTCTCACAGAACGGGACGTGGAGATAGACCACCGCCTAGCGGAGCAGGAGTTCGGTCTTGCCGAGGAAAGCCTGGGCAGTGTAGGCCTCAACAGTGTAGATACCTGCCTGATAGGACGGGATGTCGTTCAGATAGATGCTGAGGTCAACCTCCTTGCCCTGATAATCAACCTCGCGGGAAGCCGAAGCAACCATGGTCTGTCCGTTATAGCTGAAGGAAGTCTGGTTGCTGTTGGTTAGGAGGATTCCCTCGGGATCCTTGACCCTGAGGTAAACCCTGACCGGACCCTTCGGGGCGAGATCGTTCTCAACCAGGCTGAGGGAAGCGAGGAGCCTGACGACCCTGCTGCTTCTGTCGGTCACCTTGTCGGAACTGTTGTATGCCGCTACGCTGAGTCCCCTGGACTTGATCACGGAACCGGCGGCTACCTGACCTGAGAGGTTCTCAACCTGGCCCTTCAGTTCGGCATTCTCAGCCCTGCTCGTAGCGGCCTCCTTGCGAGCGGCGGCGGCATCGGCAGTGAGCTTGTGGTTCAATGTGTTGAGGGAATCAATCTGGACGATGTAGTTCCTCATTATGCTTCTTAGGGTACCAAGCTCCTTCTCGTACTGGCGCATCTTTGCACGGTTGGTAGCTTCGGTCTTCTGGATCCTTTCGATGAGCTGGTTGACTTCCTCCCTCGAGGAATCAAGCTGGCTGTTAACGGACTCATAGTCAGAAGAAAGGTTCTCATAGTCACCGCGAAGGGCGATCATCTGCTGGGTGAGGTCTTCCTTCTCAGCGTTCAAATCCCTCACGAGAGAGGACTTGGAAGCCCAGATGTAAGCAAGGGCACAGGCCATCACAGCTGCCACGGCTACGAGGCCCCACATTACGTTCTTCAGGCTTTTGTTCTTCTGCTCCTGAGCTTCGCGCTCACGGCGCTCCATGATAGGGTCAATTTCTGCCATAATATCAGGTTTATTAAATCAACTTACAAAAATAACAAAACTATTTCTTTTTCGTATATTTGTGAATACAGCAAAAATCACACTAATCATGCAATACCTTCGCAGAGCAGTTAAATACTTCTTCTGGTTTGCCTTTATCCTCTGCATTACCCTTGCGGTGATGGTCGCACTCGGACTGGTCGAAGCCAACCCCCAGGACATGTTCAGGAACGGAACGAAATCCCTATGGCAAATCGCCATCCTTTTCGCTGTCCTGGCGGCAATATATCCTTTGACTGGTTTCCGAAAACAAGAGGCCATCATTCCTGGAGAATTCTCCGAGATCAAGGACAAGCTCATCCGGCTGATGGGAGAAAAAGGTTATGAACTGGAAACGGAGAAGGGAGAGGATTTGACTTTCCGTCTTAATACCGGATTCAGGAGAGGTATGAAAATGTGGGAAGACCGGATCACCATGACTAAGGAGCCGGGGGGATTTGTGGTTGAAGGACTCAGGAGAGACATTGTCAGACTCATCAGTTTTCTGGAGTTCAAATTCAATAACAATGATGATTATTCAAAATCTTGATGACTATGAAAAGAGAAGATGAATTCAAGACCGTCATCACCCTGAATGATGCGATCAGCGCCCAGATGGTCGCAGGGATGTTGATCGAGAACGGTATTCCGGCTGCTGTGTTCGGAGCCGATTCCACCGCCCTGCTGAACACCGTCGGAAACATCGACGTCAAGGTCAACGCCGCCGACTATGATGCAGCGATGGAACTGATCAACGCTCCCGGAGAAGACGTTGACGACGCTGAAGAAGAGACTGAAGGAGAAGATCCTGACGCCTAACCCAGGATGTGTGCGGCAGCCGCGCACAAGGCATCATAAAAGTCTTTCCCGTAGAGACTTGTCAATGGCTCGCGGAGGAATTCATACACATGGATTCCTTCGCGTTTTCCTTTTTCAAAAGCATCTGTGCAGAGATGCCATCTGTGAAGGTTCAAGGCCTGGCCTCCATTCCGTAGCTTGGTGACCCTTATCGGATAGAGCCAGCAGGAGCGGGGTTTACGGAAAGAACACTTGCCGGCAAAATAACACCTCTCAATCGAACAGAAACAGCTCCCATCTTCCTCGAAGGTGGTGTAAGCGCACTCTCCGGTCCCATCCACGATGGGAGTAACAATATCACCTTCCCGGTCTATAATGAAAAACCCGTCCTTGTCCACCTGGGAACGGCCCTGAGGGCGCATCAATTCCGAATAGGCGGGATAATGCTCTTCCAGATCATAGATCTCCGACTCCTCGAGAGGAGCCCCGCTGTCGCCGATTATGCAGCAGCATCCTTTGCAGACTGGGTAGTCGCAGGCAAAATATTCAGTGACAACCTCTTCAGAGACGAGGATGTCACCTATTTGGATAATGGTTCCGAAACTATTCCTGCGGTCTGACGACATATTCAATCCTCATTCCATCGGACAGTGATCCGAAGACTTCCTTAACCTTGTCGGCAGTGACCCCCTTGATCTTGTCGGCATAGCCGGTAAGAACGTCCTTTCCTGCCGAATAGCGCATCATGATGGCATCAGCATAGTTTCCAGGATCAGCCAGATAGGTGGCATATTCATTTGCAAGAAGGGATTTGCAGGACGCCAGTTCCGCGGACTTGACCGGACTGGCAAATACTTCATCGATTGCCTTCCTGGCAGCAACCAAAGCTTCGGAGGTACGGTCCTTCCCTCCTTCGACACCCTTGGGGAGTCCTTCATCGGGAACGGGAGAGAAATTGAATATTATCTCTACCGCTTCCTGGGGAATTGTCCCGAACTTCTGGGACATGGACACACTGAAACCATGTTCCGCCATCACTCCGCTCAACTTCCGCTTGAGGAAGAGGGTTGCGACCCTGAAGGCCATATAACTCTCCGTTGTGAAAGAGTGTGGTGCCGCCATACCGATGCTGATGCCGACTGGATGATACTCCGTGGTGTAAGTTGTCACTCCTTTCCTCATCCTGTACGACATAGGCAGCCGGACAGCTACGTTCTTGCTGACCCGGAATCCACCGATGGACTTTGAAAGATATTTCTGGACATCCTCCGACGGAAGGTCACCGACCAGCACCAGGACTCCGTCATTGCATCTGAGGAACTCCCGTGAGAAGAAAGCCTCGGCATCCGTCAGGGTCCTGGAAGTCAGTCCCGTCGCAGTTTTCACCTCAGAATAGTTGTAATCCTGGTACATCAAACTGTCTAGCACTTCGGGATTGAGCATCGACAGCTCAAGGTTTCGGTAGGATTCAAAAGCGGAAACATCCGCCTTCCTGTCGTTGGCGACGGAAAGAAGGGCCTTTATCACAAGGGACAACCGGTTCTTCGGAGCAGTTCCGCTGATCCTCATGTCAGTAGCCCCGACGTTGAACTTCATGTCCACTCCATTGGCATTCAGAACCTTTATGAAATTGTCTCCGGGAATGCCGGCGATTTGGTGGAGTCCAAGCATGTCGGAGAAGAAAGCCCCCTCTCCCTTGGGAAGGTCCCTGATGGTGGAAAAACCACCTTTTATCATCATTGAATAGCTGAAACGGTCACCAGTAGCCATTTTCTTGTAAATGACCCTCATTCCATTGGTGAATGTCCACATCTCTCCTCCGGAAACCGGTTCGGTGGCTGCTGACTTAAGCTTGGACTTGCTTCTGTCGCTCCAGAAGGCGGAAGTGTCCCTTGCAGTAGCCTTCCATGAATATGATGGTTTCTCCAACATCGAGATTCCGTTCCAAGTGGACTTGAACATCATCTGGTAGATCCATTCATCATAGTCTTCAAGGCTTCCTGTCCACTTGACCGAAGCGTTTCCCGTGTCAGAAAGGAGAGCAGAAACATATCCGTTGAAGAGCTTGAGCTCGGAATCCAGGGTCATATTCCTGGAAGTGAAGAATTTGGCCTTCGTTGCCGGGGTTGCCAAGTCTGCACCGAAAAGGTAGGCCGAAATGCATTGGCGTACTATCTCATCGTTGGTCTGGGTCTTTGACAACCGGTTCAGAACGGTCTCGCGCACAGCCTTGTACTCATCGATACCAATTCCGCTCGTACCCAATCCAGCGAGTGTGGAAGCAACCGCCATGGAAACTGGGATAATCTGGGATTCCGGCATTTCAACAGAGACAGTGAAGTGCTCGTCACCTGAATCATCGGCACTGCCCACATGCCGGATGTCCATCGCATCAACAGGAATCT
>CAMHFA010000131.1 GCA_946184255.1 uncultured Bacteroidales bacterium | reverse complement strand
CCGACTTCGATTCCCTTCAAGACCTTGAACTTCCTCGCCGCAGCCTTCCCGAAAGCCCCTTCGGCAACCATCTCACTCACCCTTCCTACCTCTTCCTGCTGTGCCTTCACGTCGAAGACCTCATTTACTATCGGTTCGAACTGGGCTTTCATCTCAGGGACATAGAAATCGCAATGGTCGGTAAAACATATTCCTCCCAAGCCTTTCTCAACCGCCGATCTAACACTTTTCTCCACGGTTGTCGCCCCACCGTCAAAAGAGAACTGGCTGTGATTGTGAGTGTCGAATAACATATTTACGAATATAGCAATTTTTATTAAATTTGTAATTCAAACGATTACTTCCAAGATGATTACAATAGGCTACAAAACCAAGTTTGACAGCATCATAAGGGCTGTCGCAGCGATAGGTATAGGACTGGTGCTGGTCTTCGGCAGCAACGCCCCTACTGCCGTAGTAAAGATAATCGCCGTCTTCCTCATGATAGCAGGAGTTGCTTCGCTCGTTTACGGACTTATCAAGAACAAGGAGAACGGTATGTACCAGGTCCTTATTATCAACGCCGTTCTGGACATCCTTCTCGGTTTGCTTCTCTTCTTCAATCCGCAGTGGGTGGCCGGTTTCATAGTCTCAATCATAGGAATTGTCCTTATCCTGTTCGGTGCCCTTCAGCTTTTAGTGCTGGCCAGCACAATGTCTTTACTCGGAGCCGGATTCTCATCACTCATTCTCTCCATCTGCGCTATAGTCGGAGGTGCTTTCCTGATGTTCAATCCTTTCTCAGTAAAGGTAATGAGCATAATCGCCGGCTTCTTCCTGGTTCTTTATGGAGTTTCCGAACTGATCTCCACCTGGAAGGTTGTGAGAGCCCGTAAGGAATATGACATACAGCGTGGACCTGCGGCTCCCGCCCAGGAGGCCCCGGTCCCCGGCCAGATCGATGCTTCCGGGATAGATGATGCCAGGGAAGTCGATTTTGAAAGGATAGACGATCCGGACGACCTGGACGACATGAACTAAGAAACATGATTCCTCAGGAAACGGTACAGAAGATCCTCGACACCGCCCAGATCGAAGAGGTGGTGGCGGATTTCGTGTCCATGCGCAAGCGTGGAGCCGAATGGTGGGGATGCTGTCCGTTCCACAATGAAAAGACCCCTTCTTTCCATGTGGTTCCCGCAAAGGGGATATACTACTGTTTCGGCTGTCACAAGGGTGGCTCGGCTGTAGGGTTCGTGATGGAGCATGAGCACATGTCCTATCCCGACGCCCTGAGGTACCTGGCCAAGAAGTACAACATAGAGATTGTCGAAGAAGCCGAGAGCGCCGAAGACATCGCCGCGAGGCAAAGGAACGAGAGCCTTATCCTGGTTTCTGAATATGCCGGCGAGTTTTTCAAGGAACAGCTTGGAAGTGCAGAAGGAAAGGCTATCGGACTCAATTATTTCCACACCAGGGGACTTGAAGACGAAACAATCTCCAAGTTCGGCCTGGGATGGGCACCTTCCGACAGGCACTCTTTCACTGACGCAGCTAAAGCCAAGGGCTACAAGGATGAATATCTTCTCGAGACCGGCCTCTGCGCCAAGTATGACAACAGCGACGACCTCCATGACAGGTTCGTAGAGAGGGTGATCTTCCCCATCCATTCGGTCAGCGGAAGGGTCATAGCTTTCGGTGCAAGGACCTTGAAGTCAAAGGAAGACGGAAAACCCTACGCCAAATACGTCAACTCCAAGGAGAGTTCCATCTATGTCAAGAACCAGTCACTTTACGGAATCTGGTTCGCAAAAGGCGAGATGGCGAAGAAGGACAGGTGCTACCTCGTAGAAGGTTATCTGGACGTGATCTCAATGCACCAGCTCGGAATCACCAACGTGGTGGCCTCGAGCGGAACCGCTTTGACTGAGGGACAGATACGTCTGATCGGAAGATTCACCAAGAACGTCACCATCATGTATGACGGCGATCCTGCTGGAGTCAAGGCTGCCCTCAGGGGAATCGACATGTTCCTCAGGCAGGGAATGGACGTAAAGGTGGTCCTGCTGCCTGACGGGGATGATCCGGACTCATATTCAAGGAAACAC
Source organism: uncultured Bacteroidales bacterium (assembly GCA_946184255.1). Classification (GTDB taxonomy): domain Bacteria; phylum Bacteroidota; class Bacteroidia; order Bacteroidales; family UBA932; genus Cryptobacteroides. The sequence continues at coordinate 2,369 of CAMHFA010000131.1, read as the reverse complement.
ACCCTCGCTGAAGTGGAGGAGTTCCTGGCTGTGTCTGAGCAGGATTTCGTGGATTTCAAGAGCTCCCTGCTGATGGCAGACGCCGGTAATGACCCGCTGAAGAGGGCCGTTGTGATAAATGACATCGCCGATACTGTTGCCGACATTCCCGATGCTGTAAAAAGGGAGACCTACATAGACTTTCTCAGCCGTAAATTCGAGATCCGCCGAGAGGCCCTTGAGGAAAGAGTAGGAGCCACCCGTTCCAAAAGCATAATCGCAGAAAAGAAGGCAGCCGAACGACGGACTGACGGGTTCGCCGGACAGTCCTACGGGCCCGGCCTAAGCCAGGATGCTGCAGCAAACACGGCACCTGAGCCTGTCGAAGGGCCGTCCACACTCGTAGTAGGCCTTTCCGCCCTTGAAGAGAACAGGATAATGGCCAAGGCTGAGCGCGACCTCCTTAACTTCATCCTGACCTACGGAACCACAACCCTCGATTTCCAGAGTGATTCCGAATTCTACAACGAGGAGGAAGGGGAAAGGGAGACCGTCTTCGAATTCATTGACCAGGCCCTCTCCGGCGACGAGGCCGGATTTGCCAATTCAGCCTACAGGAAAACCTATGAGGCATATTCACAAGGCTACTATGACGGGTACTCGCAGGACGAAATAGTCAAGCACCTGCTTGACGGAGAAGACAGGACGATCGCCTTTGTGACCGCACAGCTTTCCACAGACGAACGCTATGAGCTAAGCATCAAGAACCTGCGCGATGCGATGATGTCCAAAGGATCATGGCTCACGAAATATGTCCCCAAGGCGATCCTTGTGTTCCAGTCCTGCCGTCTGGAAGACAGGGAGTACTCTTTGAAGGAGGAGCTGAGAAAGGCACAGGCCATTTCCGACACAGACGGAGAACTGAAGGTCATGCAGGATCTTGTCCGCATCCGCAAGGCCCTCAAGGCCGTCCGCGTCCGCCTCGGCCGGGAGAGATAGTCCCGGCAAGCTCTCAGAACCTGAAGGAGAGGCCGGCGGTCATGGAGAAGAACCAGCGGAGGGCTTTCTCGGAAGGTTCCATGAATCCTACGTCACTCCCGTTCTCAAAGGTAATGGTGTCGGTATGCAGGACATAGTTCCGGGTCAGGTTGTAATGAAAAGCCGGACTTAGCTTAAGGTCAAACCTCCAGATCCGGTAATTGGCACAGGCCCCGGCATCCAAGAATAATGAGAAATTGCCATTACGTTCAGTCCAAGTGTTCTCTTGGATATTATCCGCCCCACTTTTATACCATGCCGTAGAGACAGGGGTGCTTTCTCCGGAAATGTAACCGGGAGTAGCACCGACAAAGAATTCCATCTGGCTGAACAGATTGGCGATGAAACTGGCCAATGCTCCCCTGAGCGGATCACGGTACCCCATGATAGCCTCATAGCCAAAAGTCTCTCCGGCAGCTATTGCACCCCTTCTGAGCCTTCCCTCGGAAGAAAGTGCTTTTGTCCGGTAGGCAAATGCAACCGGAAAACCGAAGGAATTGTCAATCTCTGCAACTCTATAGGTATATTGGAAACCGGCTCTGTAACCCAATCCGTCCGTGTTGAAATACCCGTATGTCAATCCGAGCGTAACATCAGCCTCCTGTCCCTTGTACATGGGCACATAGGCTCCCACATAGAAACCCATGTCGTCGGAAAGATTGTTGATGTCTGTGGTTTTTATCTGGGAGAAGGCACAGACTGAAGATGCCATCAGGAGGCATACCAAGGACAAGCGGAGAGTCATCTTAAATACAATTTAACGTCATGTAATTCCTACAAATAACATTCCTTGTGAAAACATCCGGTGGAATTTGCTAACTTTGCGGGTCAAAGAGATATTCATCAATGGAAAAGAACTTCAAGAGAACGCTTGTGACATGCGCTTTGCCGTACGCCAACGGTCCTGTGCATATCGGCCATCTGGCCGGAGTCTATGTGCCTGCCGACATATATGTAAGATATCTCAGGATGAGGGGAAAGGATGTCCTCTTCATCTGCGGCTCCGATGAGCACGGCGTGCCGATCACCATAAAGGCACGCGCCAACGGAGTGACCCCGCAGGATATAGTGGACAAATATCACGGCATCATCAAGGATTCCTTCACAAGGCTGGGGATTAATTTCGACATTTATTCCCGCACCACCTCGAAGGTACATCACAAGAATGCCTCCGAGTTCTTCCGTGAACTCTATGACAAGGGAAAGTTCATCACCAAGGAGAGCGAGCAGTATTACGATCCTGAGGCGAAGACCTTCCTGGCCGACCGCTACATCGTGGGTACCTGCCCCAAGTGCGGCAATCCAAACGCCTATGGTGACCAGTGCGAAAAATGTGGAAGCACCTTGAGCCC
>CAMHFA010000130.1 GCA_946184255.1 uncultured Bacteroidales bacterium | reverse complement strand
GGTCCGCCTGTTGGATTTCGGCCGAAGGTTTGGTGACCGTGGGGGTTTCTGGAGTAGGCTCCTCTGATCCATTTACAGGCTTAACTATCGGATTCTCCTTTTCCCCGCAGGAGAGAAAGATGGCCGAGAGAGCTACGAATACGAAATATTTAATGTGAGAAATCTTCATGTCAATTCAGTTTTCAAAGTAAGCGTATCATGCAAATTTAAGAATAATATTCTGGAATATGAGTATATTTGCACATATGATCGGCATATTCGACTCCGGATCCGGCGGGCTTTCCGTCCTGCGGGAGATAATCAAAATCCTCCCGGAGGAGAAATATGCCTATTATGCCGACAACGCTTTCTGTCCTTACGGCGAAAAGACTCCCGAATTCATCCGGGAGCGAGGGAGGGCGATAACCGACTTCCTCCTGGAAAAAGGAGCCGACATCATTGTAGTTGCATGCAACACCGCTACCGCGGCTGCCATTTCATCTTTGAGAAATGAATATCCGGTCAAGTTCATAGGGATGGAGCCTGCCGTGAAACCGGCCGCCCTTAGCTCCGCGACAGGAGTGATAGGTGTCCTTGCGACGGCCGGCACCCTGAAAGGATCCAAATATCTTACGACAAAAGGGCTTTATGAAGACGATGTCAAGATAGTCGAAAGGGTCGGGAAAGGATTCGTGGAGCTGGTCGAGAGGGGTATTCTGGAAGGTCCTGAAGCTGAAGCGACTGTCAGGGAAAGCCTTGTACCTCTCCTGGAGGCCGGTGCCGACAGGATAGTCCTCGGATGCACCCATTACCCTTTCCTGATCAATGTCATCCAGAAACTGGCTTGGCCAGGGGTGAAGATAATCGATCCCGCTCCTGCTGTCGCCCGTCATTTGACTGAAGTCATGGTGACAGAAGGGCTGATCAGAAAGGACGGAGGACCTGTTCTTCCGGATATAGGGATCTATGCATCCGGCGACGATTCCTCGGCCAGAAGGCTACTCTCCTTGATCCTCGAGGAAGATAATTTGATAATCAAAGATAACTAACCGATATGCTGAACTTTTCTTATTGCTCCGACAAGTACCAGTACACGATGGGAAAGTCATTCTATCAGACTGGCAGGAAAGACGTCCGGGCCGTTTTCAACATGTTCTACAGGGTAGCTCCCGAAAACAACAACTGGGCGGTCTGCAGCGGAACTGAAGAAGTGATCGAATGTATCCGGAACCTGGGAACTGCAGAACCCGAGTTCTACGAGAGGTTCCTCCCCGGAGATGAATACGAAGAGTTCCGCAATTACCTCTCCACCCTTAAGTTCACCGGTAATGTCTATGCCATGAGGGAAGGCGAAATAGTTTTCCCCAACCAGCCGATAATTATCGTCGAAGCCCCCTTGATCGAGGCCCAGGTACTTGAGACCCCCATGCTATGTATCATGAACCACCAGATGGCGGTTGCGACGAAGGCTTCCAGGGTGTGCAGGGCTACCAACCATCCTGTCAGTGAATTCGGTTCCAGAAGGGCACATGGTCCATGGGCGGCAACTTACGGCGCCAAGGCAGCTATTATCGCCGGTTGCGCCAGCACTTCCAACATCCTCACGGGAGCGATGAACGGCGTGCCATCAACCGGCACCATGGCTCATAGTTTCGTCACTTCTTACGGCAGTTCCGTCGAAGGGGAACACAATGCATTCGTGGACTATTGCAAAACCCACATGGGTGAGAACCTGATCCTCCTCATCGACACTTACGACACCCTTAAATGCGGTGTCCTGAATGCCATCCGTTCTTTCAGGGAATGCGGGATTGACGACAATTATGCCCCGGGCTACGGCATACGCCTCGACAGTGGAGACCTTGCCTACCTCTCACAGAAGGTTCGCAAGATCCTCGACGCCCACGGCATGAAGAAATGCAAGATCTTCGCAACCAATTCCCTTGATGAATATCTTATCTCGGACCTTGAACGCCAGGGAGCATGCATCGATTCCTATGGCGTTGGCGATGCAATAGCAACCAGCAAGGCCGCCCCTTGCTTCGGCAATGTCTATAAGCTTGTCCAGATCGGCGGTGAGCCTGTACTTAAGCGTTCGGAAGACACCATCAAACTGATCAACCCTGGATTCCAGATCACCTACAGGATCATTAAGAAGGATCCCGACAACGGCGAGATCTACAAGGCTGACGTCACATGTCTGAGAGGAGACTCGATTGCCAGGAAGATCGAGGCCGGGGAGGAATTCACCATTTTCGCAGAAGCGGACAGGTTCAAGCACAAGACCTTCGAGGCAGGGTCATATTCCTGGAGAACTCTTCAGCTCCAGGTGATCAAGGACGGTGAAGACTGCTCTGAAAAACACACCCTGCTGGAAAAGAAGGCCTTCTTCAACGACACCCTCGCCCACTTCAGCCCTTCCGAAAGGCGTCTCATCAACCCCCACTACTACAAAGTGGACATTTCGGAAGACCTCTACGAAAAGAAGATCTCGATGCTGGAGCGGATCAACCAGGAAATCTCCACCTTCAGCATCGACTAATCCAAGGAATTTGGAAATCAGAGAATGTTCACGAGACGTTCGAGCCAGAAGGCGTCGATACGGTCGAAGGTGGACAGTTCGGTGCTGTCGATATCCAGGACTCCAGTAACATCGCCGGAGCAGTCACGTAACGGAACCACTATCTCGGAGCGGGACTGTGATGAACACGCTATGTGTCCGGGGAACTCTTCGACATCCGGAACGACTATCGTACGGTTCTCCTTCCAGGAAGTACCGCAGACTCCCCTCCCGAATCCTATCCTCATGCAGGCAATCGGCCCCTGGAAAGGTCCCAGCACCAGTTCATCATTCTTTACAAGGTAGAAACCAGCCCAGAAGTACCTCATCCTTTCCTGGATCAGTGCAGCTGCATTGGAAAGTCTTGCCACCAGGTCACGCTCGTCTCCAAGCAGGGCCTTGAGGTCGCTCACGAGCTTGGGATAACGGAAAATCTTCAACGGAAGGTGGCAGTAGCCATCCGGATTCTTCACAAGGTAGTCCTGATGCCTTTCATCCGCAGGGAAGAAGTTTATAAGAGGCTGTAGTTCAACGGCTAACGGCTTGGAATACTTTCCCTGTTCCTCACCAAAAACCTTTCGGATAGTCTCAAGTTCCCCAGGATCTGAATAATAAACCCCTGTGCGATAACGGGTACCTTCGTCCTCCCCCTGCTTGTTGAGGCTTAAGGGATCTATGGCACAGAAAAAGTCCCGGATAAGTTCTTCCAAGGGCAACTTGGAAGGATCATAGGTGACGTGGACAGCCTCGGCATAGCCGGTTGTGTCAGTGTAAACCTGCTCATAAGTAGGTGACTGGGTGTTACCGTTGGCAAAACCCACTTCAGTGGAGACGACACCTTCGATATTCCTGAAATAATGCTCCGCTCCCCAGAAGCATCCACCTGCAAGACAAATCTCTTTCATTATGATTCCTCCTTTTCAATTGACTCCCTGACAGTACGCAAGTAATTCCTGCACTGCTCGATAAGCTCTCTTGAACGATTGACCAGGGCCCCGATACTGTCGATGCCGGTATTTGGATCCTCCACTTTCCTGGCGATCTCCTCCAGTTCGGCCATGGCCTCCGTGTAATCGAATTTCTCTTCTGACATATCTAATCTTTATTTATATCAACTTCTGTGACGGTACCCCTCACCGTACCGTCCGCAAACATCACTTGGAACGTATCTCCCTTCCGAACGGTTGATGCTGAAGCCATCTTGACTCCCCTGCCGTCCAGGGCAAGGACATAACCTTTCTCCAATATCCTCCTTGGATCGGAAGCAGAAATCATAGCCTCGAGCAGATCCAGGCGGTGATTTGCTTCTGAAATCCGCCCGTCAGCAGCCTGTACGACTCCTTTCCAGAGCATGTCCAGTCTGGATGAAATCGCCGAGAAACGTCCTGAGAAAGCCAGTCTGAGACGGTTCTCCAAGGAAGAGATCCTCTGGTCTTCCGCCATGAAGCAATCGAGGAACAGATCAGCAAGGGCCGTAGGGGTCTTTACGAAGGAGCATGCCACCATGTCTGCCACATGATAGTCCTTGTCATGTCCGATGGCGGTGAAAACCGGTATCGGACAACGGGCTATCGCAGCCGCCAGGTCATAGTCATCAAAACACGCCAGATCCAGGTCTGAACCTCCCCCACGCATAATCAGGACGGCATCATATTCCTTATCATCGGACTCTATCTGCTCCAGGGCTATGATCATTGAATCGGCGGCCTGGTCACCCTGCATCAATGCTTCGAAGAGTTGGATGTCGAACACGAAACCATATTCATTGTCAAGCAGGTGATGGCGGAAATCGCCGAGTCCTGCAGCACCTGGGGCGGAGATTAAGGCAAGCGAGTAAGGCAGGGGCGGGAGGGACAGGCCTTTCTGGAGATCCATCAGACCTTCCTCTTCGAGCCTGGCGATAGTCTGTCGCTTCTGCCTCTCGGCGGCGCCCATGGTGAATTCGGGATCGACTTCGTCGATGTTGAGCGAGAG
>CAMHFA010000129.1 GCA_946184255.1 uncultured Bacteroidales bacterium | reverse complement strand
ATATCCCATATGTGGCCGTCATGCAAGGTGGGGATGGCCCGGTTGTAAACCTTTACAACCGTGGTGTTTACAAGTCCAAGACCCCGGATGGACGTTATCTCTCTCTTGGAATAGATACGGAGTTCCCGAGGGAAGGAGATGTCAAGATTGCAGTCTTCCCTTCAGGGGAGGGACGATTCTGCATTAAACTTCACATTCCGTCTTGGAGCATAAATACATCAGTCAAGGTGAATGGCACGGAGCTGAAGGATGTCAGGTGCGGGAGCTACCTGGATATCGTGCGGGACTGGAAACCGGGAGATGAAATCCGGATCAGTTTCGACATGCAAGCCAGGATTATCCAGGCCAGGGAAGGCCGGAATCCTGCAGGGAAGGATTTCCAGGCTTTGCAGTGGGGGCCTCTTGTCCTTGCCCGTGACGAGAACATAGACCCTGCCTATTCAGAACCCGTGAAGATAGTTGCTTCTGAAGACGGAGTGGTTGAAGTCAAGAGGGTTACTCCCCAGCGCCCTGGTACGAGGATCCAGTTCATGGTGCCTACGACCGGAGGACAGATTCCGATGGTGGACTATTCTTCCGTCGATTGCTGGGAAGGAAAGCATGTCCAGACATGGCTTCCGATTAAATGAGATTATTAGTCTATTATGAATATGAGTGATTGTATAGGAAAAAACGCGTCCCTGGTCTATTTTACCAGGGAACTCAGTGCGGAAGGTCTGATCAAGGCCTATGAGAAGGTCTGTGGCAGCATTACCGGCAAAGTCGGAGTGAAACTCCACACCGGCGAACAGCATGGCCCGAACATTATTCCCCGTGAATGGGTGAAAGCCTTGTTCGCGAAGGATCTTCAGGGGGCCAGTATCATTGAGACGAACACTTATTATGACGGAGACCGCTATACTACCGATCTCCATCGTAAGACACTGGAGGTCAACGGTTGGGACTTTTGCCCCGTTGACATCCTCGATGAAGAGGGTACGGTTGAACTGCCGGTAAAAGGTGGAAAATGGTTCGACAGGATGTCCGTCGGAAGCCATCTGGTCAACTATGATTCCATGGTGGCGTTGACACATTTCAAGGGGCACACCCAGGGTGGCTTCGGAGGAAGCAACAAGAACATCGGTATCGGTTGTGCCGACGGCCGGATCGGGAAGGCATGGATCCATACCACTCCGGGACAGCCCGACCAGTGGGATATCGCCAAGGAAGAGTTCATGGAAAGGATGACGGAGTCAACCAAAGCATCAATCGACTTCTTCGGAGAACATGTCACCTATGTCAACGTGATGCGGAACATGTCCGTCTCCTGTGACTGCGAAGGCCTTGCGGCTGAACCCGTCGTTACTCCCAACGTGGGTATCCTCTCATCGACTGATATCCTTGCCATAGACCAGGCTTGCATCGACATCGTTTATGCCATGACTGAGGAAGAGCATCATGCTCTCGTGGAAAGGATAGAGACCCGCCACGGATTGCGCCAGCTGTCTTACATGAAGGAACTCGGGATGGGGAATGACAATTACATCCTGATTGACCTTGACAACGGTGGGAAACACATCACTCCCCAGGATGCTGCCAAGGACCTTAAGCCCTTCGTAGCTCAGGAGTAGCCATGAGGCCATTCATCGCCTTAATCCTGGTGATGTCCCTTGCGTTCCAGGCAGTCCTTGCCGGACCGAGGGACATCATGGGTGTAGAGGAAGTCAGGGTCGAAACCCCTGTGGGGACGCTCCCGAGACTTCCTTACAGGCTTCGTGTCACATATTCGGACGGTTCGTCGGAATTGCGCCAGGTCCGTTGGGCGGACGAGGATCCTGCCCGTGAAGCAGGAAGCGAATACAGGGTGAACGGCTATTTGTCGGGAGACAATTCATCACCCGAAGGTTATCCGGTTTCGGCTTTTGTCAGGGTGGTCTCCAATGAATGGGCAGTTCCTTCATACAAACCTGTGGCTGAACCGATTCCACTGAAAGACGTGAGCCTTGTGGGTGACAACCTACTCACATCCCACAGGGACCTGGATGTCCGGGAGATGTTAAGTTGGGATGTGAAGCGTTTCCTGTACAATTACCGCGACACCTATGGCCTCAGCACCGAAGGATATCCTGAACCGGAGGGTTGGGATTCTCCGGACACGAAACTTAAAGGCCATGGCTCAGGCCATTACATGTCTGCCCTGGCTTTTGCCTACGCCGGCTGCCATGATGAGGAAATCAGGAAGGAACTCCTGAGCAGGATAAAGGCTATGGTGGACGGGCTCAGGGAATGCCAGGAAAGGACTTTCGTCTGGAGCGAAGAACTGGGCCGTTACCGTGAAGCCAGGGACTATGCCCCAGAGGAGGAGTTGAAGGAGATGAAGGGGACATGGGAGGACTTCGACCGTTACAAGAAAGATTTTTCTGAATATGGTTACGGCTATCTGAATGCCATCCCTGCGGCCCACTGCGTCCTGGTGGAAATGTACCGCCCCTACAACAACTCCTCATGGGTCTGGGCTCCATATTACACCGTCCACAAGCAGCTTGCCGGCCTGATTGACATAGCGACCTGCGTGGAAGACAAGGACATCTCATCCAAGGCCTTGCTCATCGCAAAGGACATGGGACTCTGGGTCTGGAACAGGCTTCATTACCGTACATTCGTTAAGGAAGACGGGACAAGTGAGGAACGGCGTTCCAGGCCAGGAAACCGCTATGAGATGTGGAACATGTACATAGCGGGTGAGGTTGGAGGAATGGCGGAATCCCTCTCCAGACTTTCCGAGATGGTCGGGGACCGTGAAGAAAAAGCCAGGCTGCTCGAGGCTGCCGGCTATTTTGACAGCCCTGCCTTTTTCGATCCTCTTTCCAGGAATATTGATTCCATCCGCGGAAGGCATGCCAACCAGCATATTCCAATGGTAACCGGAGCCCTCCGGAGTTACAGGTCAAACCATGACCCGTATTATTACAATCTGGCCCTGAATTTCTGGACGATGATCCAGGGGAGGTACCGCTATGCAACCGGGGGAGTGGGAATCGGCGAGATGTTCAAGGAACCATATTCACAGATGGCGACAATGGTGGCAAGTCCCAATCCTGAGATGAATGAGACCTGCTGCGCCTACAACATGGCCAAACTGAGCAAGGACCTCAATTGCTTCGATCCTGATGATTCGAGGTACATGGACTACTATGAGAGGGTGATGTACAACCAGATCGCCGGCTCACTTCATCCCCACGAGTACAAGACTACCTATCAGTATGCGGTAGGGCTCAATGCGTCAAAGCCATGGGGAAACCGTACTCCGCAGGAGTCATGTTGCGGAGGAACGGGATCAGAGAATCATGTCAAGTACCAGGAGGCGGCCTATTTCGTCTCCAAGGATGCCGTCTGGATTGCTTTGTATCTTCCCACGGAGGCCTATTGGGGCAGGAAGAGGATAACTCTCAGCCAAGACTGTTCATGGCCGGCTGAGAGATCGGTAATCCGGATCAAGAAGGGCAGGGGAAGGTTCGCCATGAAGCTCCGTATCCCATATTGGGCCACTGAAGGCTTCGGGATAAGCTTGAACGGGAAACCGCTGGCGGATGAGTTTGTCCCCGGGTCATATTTCACTATCCCCAAGCGCAGATGGACAAGGAAGGATGTCGTGGAAGTTACCATGCCTTTCGTCAGGCATATGGATTATGGTCCGGATAAGGTGACCTTTGCTGAAGAAGAGTGGCTGGGAGCCGTGATGGAAGGACCTCTGGTGATGGCTGCGACCGGGATTGACAGCTGGGATGACGCTGTCCTTCACATCGGCGAAGACGGCCTTCCCCAGGATGATATTAAGTTTATTCCTGATTACCAGGTAGATACCTCTGCAACCCACTATTTCAGGTTGCATCCGTAATTTTATATATATTTGTAAAAACTGAATGGCAATGAAGCAGATATCCACAGAAAAGGCTCCGGCCGCAATAGGTCCATACAGCCAGGCAATCGAGCACGGAGGATTCATTTTCGTCTCCGGCCAGCTCCCTATAGACCCTTCAACGGGCGGTTTCCCCGAAGGGGGAGTCGAGGCCCAGACAAGACAGTCCCTCACCAACATCAAATCCATTCTCGAAGAAGCAGGGTGCGGGATGGATAAGGTCATGAAGACCACTGTCCTTCTTGCTGACATGGCTGATTTCGGGGCTATGAACGGGGTTTATTCAGAGTTTTTCACTCCTCCTTATCCGGCCCGTTGTGCCTTTGCCGTAAAGACCCTTCCCAAGGGCGCCCTCGTGGAGATAGAATGCATCGCCTGCAATGATTAAAACCCTTCTTGGTCAAGTCAAGCAGTACAGGACCGCCGCACTTCTTACCCCTGTCTGGACCACTGCCGAGGTCATAATGGGTGTGCTGATACCCTATGTGACCGCTTCCCTTATTGACAAGGGAATTAACGGCGGTGACATGGCCCAGGTGTACAAGTACGGTGGGATTATGCTGCTGATGGCCTTTCTGAGTACGTCATTCGGTATTCTTTCCGCCCGTTTCGGGGCATATTCCTCGACAGG
>CAMHFA010000128.1 GCA_946184255.1 uncultured Bacteroidales bacterium | reverse complement strand
CGAAACCGAGGAACTTGAGCATTGAAGGGGTCACAGCCTTGTGGAAACGGAGACCTCCCTTGTAGGGACCGATAGCGCTGTTGAACTGGACGCGGTAGCCCAGATTGGTCTGGACCTCACCATTGTCGTCGATCCAGGTCACGCGGAAAGTGAAGATCCTGTCGGGCTCGACGAGCCTTTCGACGATCTTAGCCTTCTCGAACTCAGGATGCTGGTTGTAAACATCCTCGATGGACTCAAGAACCTCCTGTACCGCCTGGAGATACTCCTTCTCAGTAGGATACTTGGCCTGGAGACGGGCCATTATTTCTGTGGTTTTCATAATGATGGGTATTGTTACGTATTTATTGATCAATCATTCTATTCCTGTTCCCAGGTTGAACCACTGTGAAGGAGTTCATCCATGTTGTGGACCCTGGCCTTCGACCTTACTTCTTCGACCTGGCGGGCGACCTCGTCCTCATACGTGGCTTCAGGCACATCACGGATGACTCCGAGAGCCACAGGGAAATCAGGTCCCTTCATCTCTGCGATCATTGTCTGGAGACCGAGATTGTCAGAACGGCTGTCATGAGTAAGGATGTCATCCTCAGTCACTCCATCCTCTCCAATGGTAACTACCTTCAGTTTCCATCCGTCCAGGATGATTCCCTTGTCTCGGTTCCTGCCGAAAATCATCTTCTCACCGTCGCGGAGGACTATGGTCCTGTCAGCCTTGAATTCCTTGTCGGAAATATGTGCATGGGAACCGTTGTTGAAGATTACGCAGTTGGTCAGGAATTCCATGACGGAAGTCCCGTGATGACGGGAAGCCTCAAGCATGATCTCCTGGTTGAGGGCAAGTTCAGTGTCAATTCCACGGGCGAAGAAAGTACCTTTCGCTCCAAGGACTAGGCTACCTGGGTTGAACGGAGGTTCCACGGTGCCGTAAGGAGAAGTCTTTGTGACAGTTCCCAGCATCGAGGTCGGGGAATACTGTCCCTTGGTCATTCCGTAGATACGGTTGTTGAAGAGCATCAGGTTTATGTCGATGTTCCTGCGGATTGCATGGATGAAATGGTTTCCACCGATTGCAAGGGCATCTCCGTCCCCGCTCACCTGCCAAACGCAGAGATCAGGGTTGGCAACCTTCATTCCAGTGGCGATTGCAGTGGCACGTCCATGGATGCTGTGGAAGCCGTAAGTGTCAACGTAATAAGGCAACCTGGAAGAACAGCCGATTCCGGACACGACAACTACCTTGTCCTTGTCTATCCCCTTTTCTTCACAGACCTGGGGAAGAACCCTCTGGAGGGCTGCCAGGATGGAGAAATCACCGCAACCGGGACACCACCTGATCTCCTGGTCGCTCTTGAAATCCTTGAATGTATATTTTGCCATGGCTTAGTCCTCCTTTCCGTTTAAAAGACCGGGTGCAACGGCTTCAACAATGTCCCTGACGAGGAACACCTGTCCCTGGACCTTGTTGCAACCGACATAATCGAATTCCGGGAAACAGCTCCTCAGGTAAGATTGGAAGTGGCCGTTGTTAAGCTCACAGACCACAATCTTCCTGAAGCCTGACAGAACCTCCCTGGTGTTCCCGGGAAGCGGATTGATGAAGTCGAAATGTACACGACTGACCTCGACACCGTTCTTACGGAGTTCATCAGCCGCAGTCATGATATGTCCGAGAGTACCGCCCCAACCAACAAGCAGGATATCGCCGCTGGAAGGTCCGTCTATCACAAGATCAGGCAAGTCACGGGATACCCTCTGCACCTTTTCTTCCCTTTCGGCAACCATTAGGGCATGGTTGTCAGGATCTGTTGACAGCACTCCGGCATGGGTCTTTTCAAGGCCTCCTACCCTGTGCTCAAGTCCAGGGGTCCCTGCAGGAGCCCAACTCCTGGAAAGGGTCTCCGGATCCCTTTCGAAAGGCTGGAACTTCGACCCGTCAGCAACGGCAAGGCGCGGCTTGATCGAAGGGAAATCGCTCATTGAAGGAATCTTCCAAGGCTCTGAACCGTTCCCCAGGAACCCTTCGGAAAGAAGAAGGACCGGAGTCATGTGTTCCAGGGCAATCTTCGCAGCCATGAACGCAGCCTCGAAGCAATGTGCCGGTGAATGGGAAGCCATCACCACCACGGGACTCTCACCGTTCCTGCCATAGAGAGCCTCATTGAGGTCTGTCTGTTCTGTCTTGGTCGGCATTCCGGTGCAAGGGCCCGCCCTCTGAACATCCACAACCACGATCGGGAGTTCGGTCATCACAGCGAGTCCGAGAGCTTCGGACTTCAGGGAAAGACCGGGACCGGAAGTAGTGGTCACAGCCAGATTGCCGGCGAAGGAGGCTCCGATTGCGGAACATATTCCGGCAATCTCATCCTCGGTCTGCATAGTCTTGACACCAAGATTCTTATGGATAGCGAGTTCCTCGAGGATGGCCGTGGCCGGAGTTATCGGATAGGATCCGCAGAACAGAGGGCGGCCGGACTTCTCGGAAGCGGCGATGAAACCCCATGCGAGTGCCTGGTTTCCGGTTATATTCCTGTAAACACCTTTCTCCTTGGCTTCGGGTATGACAGTGTAGGTGTCGGCAACAGCCTGAATGTTTGCAGCATAGTTGTAGCCGTCATTCACCACCTTGCGGTTGGGCTCTATCATCTCCGGATGCTTTTTCCGGAAACGGCCCTCAAGATAGGTATAGACATAGTCCAGGGGACGGCTGTAGATGAAGCAGGCCATCCCGAGGGTGAACATGTTCTTGCATTTATGGATTGAAGCAATGTCCAGTCCACTGTCTTTCAGGCTCTCTTCCGTGAGTTTGGTGATCGGAGCGATGATGATGTTCCTGTCTTCAATGTGGAGTTCCTCGAAAGGATTACCGGTGAAGCCAGCCTTCTTGAGGCCAAGGTCATCGAAAGCATCCTCGTTGACAAGGACCGTAGCATTTCTCTTGAGCCACTTGGCGTTGGCCTTCAGGGCTGCCGGATTCATCGCAACCAGCATGTCGCAGAAATCGCCCGGGGTACTTACCTTACCGCTACCGATATGGACTTGAAAACCCGAAACTCCGGCGACAGTCCCCTTGGGGGCCCTGATCTCGGCCGGATAGTCCGGGAAAGTGGAGAGACCGTTGCCATAGATTGCAGAAAGGTTGGCGAAAAGGGTACCTGTGAGTTGCATTCCGTCGCCGGAATCTCCTGCGAACCTGATAACTACATCTTTGGCATCAATAACCCTATGTTGCATTATTAATTATGGAATTATACTATTATGTCAATAATTGTTGCAAATGTATAGAATAAAACACAGAAATAACAACAATCTTGAAGAAAAATAGGAATATTTTAATAATAATCAAAAAAAGACAGGCCGGAAAGGCCTGCCTTTATGAATGGATAATTCGACTTATTGCTGCTGCTGGGCCTGGAGCTCCTTCTGGAGGGCTTCGAGAGTCCTTCCTGCAGGGATGTTGAGAGCCTTCCTGGCGTCAGGGGTAAGGTCCTTGCACTGGGACTTGTCGAAATACAGGAACTGTGAAGGATCGAACACCATGGTGTAGCCACCTGCCTTGGCCAGTTTTTCAACTGCCTCAAGGGCCTTCTTCTGGATAGGTTCCATGAGCTGCTGCTGTTGCTGCTGAAGCTCGACCTGGATGGTCTGCTGGAATTCCTGGATCCTGTTCTGAATATCACTCAGTTCCTTCTCCTTGCTTTCCTTGATGGCCGCAGTCCAGGTGGACTGCTTCTGCTGATACTCGCTGAACTTGGCATTGCCCTCGCTGACCATGCTCTCGTAAGTCTCGCTGGCCTCCTTCTGGGCGGTCTGCATCTGAGCTCTTGCAGCATCAGACTCGGGCATGAGCATAACGAGTTCGTTGAAGTCGACATAGGCGAATTTCACCTGCGCTGAAGCAGTGAGAGTGAATAATGCCATTGCGGCAAACAAAAAGATCTTTTTCATATCAATTTCAATTTATCAGTTTGCTAATTTGGGTGCTTATGCAAAGGTCGTGCAAATTTATAAATAAAAATAAAAATAACTATTAGAACTGTTGCCCGATCATGAAGTGGAACTGGCTTCTCTCCTTCTTTACGGGGTTGTCGAAACCATATCCCCAGTCGATTCCGAGGAGTCCGATCATAGGCAGGAACACCCTCACACCGACTCCGGCAGAACGCTGGATCTGGAACGGATTGAATTTCTTGATGTCGGACCAGCAGTTACCTCCCTCCAGGAAGCCCAGCACGAAAATAGTTGACTGAGGCTGGAGGATGACCGGGTAGCGGAACTCCATGGTGAACTTGTCATAGACGTTACCTGCGTAATATCCGTTGGAGTTGTAAGGTGTCGCCTCCCAAGGGGTAAGGGAATAGTTCTCATAACCACGCAAGGAGATGACATCGGATCCGTAAGTGTCGTAGCCGTACATTCCGTCTCCTCCGAGTCTGAAGCCCTCGAACGGGGAATAACCCCAACGACGGTTGTAGTAGCCTAGATAACCAAACTGGGCCCTTCCCATGACCACGAAGTCTCCTACCACCTTTGTGTAGGTCTCG
>CAMHFA010000127.1 GCA_946184255.1 uncultured Bacteroidales bacterium | reverse complement strand
ATGAAGGAGATCACCGATTATGCCCTTGTCAAGATGGAGCAGACCGGCATCAAGCTCCTTTGGGGTACCGCAAATGTCTTCGGTCACAAGAGGTACATGAACGGCGCTGCAACCAACCCTGATTTCAACGTGGTTGCCCGTGCCGCCGTACAGATCAAGAATGCGATTGATGCTACGATCAAGCTTGGCGGAACCAACTATGTGTTCTGGGGCGGTCGCGAAGGCTACACGAGCCTCCTTAACACCCAGATGCAGAGGGAGAAAGACCATCTGGCCAACATGCTCAAGGCTGCGCGTGACTATGCCCGTGCCAACGGATTCACCGGCACCTTCCTGATCGAGCCGAAGCCCATGGAGCCTACCAAGCACCAGTACGACGTGGACACCGAGACCGTTATAGGCTTCCTCCGTGCCCATGGATTGGAAAAGGACTTCAAGGTCAATATCGAGGTCAACCATGCCACCCTGGCCGGCCATACCTTCGAGCATGAGCTCGCCGTGGCAGTTGACAATGGAATGCTCGGTTCCATCGACGCCAACAGGGGAGACTACCAGAACGGTTGGGACACCGACCAGTTCCCAGTGGACCTCTTCGACCTGACCCAGGCCATGCTCCAGATTATCCGTAACGGAGGTCTCGGAAATGGCGGTTCCAATTTTGACGCAAAGCTCAGGCGCAATTCCACCGATCCCGAAGACATATTCATCGCCCACATCTGTGGAATGGATGCTATGGCAAGGGCCCTTCTGGCTGCTGCTGCGATTGTTGAGGAGTCCCCGATTCCAGCTATGGTCAAGGAGCGCTATGCTTCCTTCGATTCCGGTGAGGGAAGACTCTTCGAGAATGGCGCCCTAACCCTTGAGGAGCTCGTCGCTTACGCCAAGAACCATGGCGAGCCTGAGACCAGAAGCGGTCGTCAGGAGTTGTACGAGACCCTTGTCAACATGTATATCAAATAATTGGGTGAAAATATTTTGCCGGATTCGGAGAAATTACTATTTTTGCAGTCCATTTTATGGCCAGGGGGCTCCAGAAGTCGGACACAGGAGTGTACGCGCCTCAGGCTCAAACTTATAAAAGTTTTGTTTTTTTATGTACGCAATTGTTGACATTGCAGGCCAGCAGTTCAAAGTTGAAGCCGGAAACGAAATCTTCGTCAACCGCCTCGCGGCTGAGAAGGACGCTACCGTTGAATTCGACAAGGTCCTGCTGATTGACTCCGAAGGGCAGATCCAGCTCGGTAATCCTTATGTTAAGGGCGCGGTTGTGAAGGCTACGGTCCTCGATGACGAGGCAAAGGCTGACAAGGTGCTCGTGTTCAAGAAAATCCGTCGTAAGGGATTCCAGAAACTCAATGGCCATCGCCAGAAGCTTTCCAAGATCCGCATTGACGCTATCGCTTAATTTCTTAATAGAGTAAAGATTATGGCACACAAGAAAGGACAATCAAGTTCCAAGAACGGTCGTGAGTCCCATTCCAAGAGACTTGGACTCAAGAAATTCGGCGGTGAGGTCGTTAAGGCAGGCAACATCATCGTTAGGCAGAGGGGTACAGTCCACAATCCTGACAAGAATGTCGGTATGGGCAAGGACCACACTCTCTATGCTCTTGTTGACGGAACCGTGAAGTTCACGAAGAAGAGGGAAGACAAATCCTACGTCTCCGTGATCCCTTTTGAGAACTAAGCTCGGAGGATCGATAGTTTAAGGAGGACTTGCTTCGAGACATCGTGCAGTCCTCCTTTTTCAATAGACTAAATCAAAAGACAGATATGCTGACAATCAAGATGCTTCGCGATGATCCGCAGCGTGTGATCGATAAGCTGGCGGTGAAGAATTTCGATGCGAAGGCAATAGTTGAAAAAGTTCTTGAGCTGGATGCCAACAGAAGGGCTCTCCAAACTGAGAGTGACGCCCTGTTGGCGAGCCAGAAACAACTTTCCGCCAAGATCGGTGGCCTGATGAAGGAAGGGCGCAGGGAAGAAGCGGAAGAAGTCAAGAGGGAAGTCACAGCCATGAAGACTCGCTCAAACGAACTCCTGGCCAAGGCGGATTCCAACAACAAGGAACTGGACGAAACCATAGTCCTGCTCCCTAATATACCGTGCGACCTTGTGATTCCCGGCAAGGGTGCCGAGGACAACCAGATAGTTAAGGAAGGCGGTCCTGAGGTACATCTGCCGCAGGATGCGCTTCCTCATTGGGAGCTTGCCAGAAAGTATGACATCATAGATTTCGACCTGGGAGTCAAACTTACCGGTGCCGGTTTTCCTGTTTATAAGGGAAAGGGAGCTAAACTTCAGAGGGCCCTTATTAACTACTTCCTTGATTTCAATACTGCAGCAGGCTACAAGGAGGTTGAACCCCCGGTGGTTGTCAATGCCGCCTCCGGTTTCGGTACCGGCCAGCTTCCTGACAAGGAGGCTCAGATGTACTACGTCGGCCTTGACGATTTCTATCTCGTTCCGACCGCCGAGGTCCCCGTCACCAACATATTCAGGGATGTCATCCTTGAGAATGAGGAGGTCCCCCAGAAGATGACTGCCTACACTCCGTGCTTCCGCCGTGAGGCCGGTTCCTACGGAAAGGATGTCAGGGGACTCAACCGCCTCCACCAGTTCGACAAGGTCGAGATCGTCCGTGTCGAGAAGCCTGAGAATTCCTATGCTGCACTGGACGAAATGGTCGCCCATGTAGAAAGCCTGGTTAACAGCCTCGGCCTGAAGTACAGGATCCTCCGCCTCTGCGGTGGAGACCTCAGCTTCACCTCTGCGATCACTTATGACTTTGAACTCTGGTCTGCTGCCCAGGGCCGCTGGCTTGAGATTTCTTCTGTTTCCAATTTTGAGACCTTCCAGGCGAACAGGCTCCATCTTCGCTATCGTGACGAGAATGGAAAGATCCAGCTC
This sequence comes from uncultured Bacteroidales bacterium, assembly GCA_946184255.1. Taxonomy (GTDB): domain Bacteria; phylum Bacteroidota; class Bacteroidia; order Bacteroidales; family UBA932; genus Cryptobacteroides. Next base: position 1,648 of record CAMHFA010000127.1, on the reverse strand, counting down.
TGCCATACCCTGAACGGAAGTTCTCTGGCCCTTCCGCGTGTGGTTGCAGCCCTCCTCGAGGACAACGAGACCGAAGACGGAATCATAATCCCGGAAGTACTCCGTCCTTACACAGGGTTCGACAGGATATGAGCCGTACCATCATAGGCATCGACCCCGGAACCAACCTGCTTGGTTTCGGGGTGATTGATGTCGTGGACGGAAAGCCCGTTTTTGTGGATATGGGAGTCCTTGACATCAGGAAGGTCAAGGATGCATATTCAAAACTTCGTCAGATCTACGAGACAGTGAGTGAAGTCTGCAAGACCTACCACGGCACAGAGATGGCTCTGGAATCCCCATTCTACGGCAAGAACGCCCAGGTGGTACTGAAACTCGGCCGTGCACAGGGAGCAGCTATGATAGCCGCCATGGAGCATGGGATCACCGAGGTCCATGAATATGCTCCCAGGGAGGCGAAACAGGCGATTACCGGCAATGGAGCCGCCTCGAAGGAGCAAGTGGACATGATGATCCGCAAGACTTTGGGAGTGGAGATCAAGACGGAGCATCTGGACGCGACGGATGCCCTTGCGATAGCCCTCTGCCATTATTATGCAACTTCCAGCCCCCTTGCCAAGGTCAAGTCCTCTTCTTCATGGGAAAAGTTTATCCAGGCCAACCCCGGCAGGGTGAAATGACCTTCGGATATCATTTATTTTTATATATAGGATTAAACCGCGTCAGGCTTGATCTGTCAAACTAGTGTTTGAAAATATTATTGTATGAACTTAATGAAAAGATTTGTGGCGGTCTTCATCGGCGTGATGTCGATCTTCTCTATCGCCTCAGCACAGAACACCGGTACGCTCAGGGCAGTTCTCCAGGATGAGAATGGCGAACCAATCCCTTTTGCGACGGTCTCGATCAGCAAGCCAAACTCCACCAAACCATACAAGTATGCCTTGAGTGCCGCTGACGGCAAGGTATCCATTGAGAAAGTGTCCAGCGGAAAATATGTATTCCGTGCCGAGCTTCTTGGCTATAAGACCAGTACCCAGGATATTGAGGTTAAAGGTAACCTTGATCTCGGCAAAGTGGTCATGGCTGAGGACAAGCAGACCCTGGATGCTGCAAGCGTATCTGCTGTTGGCAATCCTATCGTAATAAAGAAAGACACCGTTGAATACAATGCTTCCTCGTTCAAGACTACCGAGAACGACATGCTTATTGACCTTTTGAAGAAACTTCCTGGAATCGAGGTTTCCGAAGACGGCACGGTGACGGCTAACGGAGAGAGCATCTCCAAGATTACCATCGGTGGAAAGACCTTCTTCCTTGATGATCCGCAGATCGCCACCCAGAACCTTCCTGCCAAGATAGTCGAGAAGATCAAGGTTGTCAGGAAAAAGTCCGAGCAGGCAGAGTTTACCGGTATCGATGATGGGAATGAAGAGCAAGTTATCGACCTGAGCGTCAAGAGGGGAATGATGAATGGCCTGATGGGTAATTTCTCCCTTGGGGGTGGAAAGGATCTTCCCAAGACCACCAGTTCCCTGGGAACAAACGATGATTTCCGTTACCAGTCCGGTGCTTTCGTAGGTAGGTTCACCCAAAAGAGCAACATCAGTTTCATCTTCAACGCAAACAACACCAATAACCGTGGTTC
>CAMHFA010000126.1 GCA_946184255.1 uncultured Bacteroidales bacterium | reverse complement strand
GCACCGACCGCCGCTCCCATTATCGCGGATCCTGCGGTCTTGATGAATTCCCTGCGTTTGATTGCCATTACGGTAAGGTTCTATAAGGTGTCCAGCCAGGCTTTCATCTGGGGAACCTTGGCCATGGCCGAGCGGAAAAGAGCCATCTGGTTGCGTGTCCGCACCAGGTTGTGCTCGGGATATTTGATTTTGTAATACGTGTCTCCGTTGATGTAGTCGGCGAAGAAACGGACGGCCTGCATGAACGGGAAAAGGCAGGCCGCATAGGGCAGATTGTCTTTCTCTATTGGAGTAAGGAAGGATTTGGTGCCCCTTATGTAGCCCCTCGAGAAGGCCTTGAAAATGTCCATGTCAAAGTCAACCTTTTCAATTTCAGGGGAGTCTTCTGCCACAGGGTTGGCGGCATACCGGAGGAAGTCACCGAAGTCTGAGAAAACATAACTGGGCATCAGGGTATCGAGGTCTATGACACACAGGACATTGCCATTCTCGTCGAACATCATGTTATTGACCTTTGTGTCGCAGTGGCATATTCTTTTGGGAAGCTTTCCTTCACGGTGAAGCTGCTCTGCCCTGCACATTTCCACTCCGTGGAGGTCGATCTCTTCGAGGATTCGGTGAAGCTCTCCGTCCTTGGGATCGGAGGCAAGTCTTCCGACCCTGTCCTCCTTGACAGCCTGAATCAGCTGGCGCAGCCTGAGTTCCATGTTGTGGAAATCGGGGATTGTTTCTCCCAACTGGTCCGGAATGTCAGCCAGCATTGCCTCAAAATGACCGAAGGCCTCGCCGGCGTACTCAGAATACTTCGGGTTGACAGTCTCAAAAGTCTTCGCCCCGTCAATGAACACTGAAATCCTCCAGAACTTGCCGTCTTCCTCAACATAGGTCTTTGGGCTGTCTTTAAGAGGGACAAACCTCAGCACTTTGCGGTCGATGTCCTTTTCTCCGGCTTCTTCTAGCTTGCGGCGTATGTGTCTGGTTGCTGCCTCAATATTGTTCTGGAGCAGTTCCACATCGGTGAAAATGGCATTGTTGATCCTCTGGAGGACGTAGTCGGGGGTATCTCCAAGGGTAGTAACCTTGTAGGTGTCATTAATAAGTCCGTTGCCGAGAGGGGCGATTTCCTTGATCTCTCCTTCGATCGCGAAGCGGCATGCTATCTTCTTCAAATCTTCCATTCTTTCCGGGTTTTAGTGTTTGGTTGTTAAATCTTTCAAAAATAACAATAATTCCCGAAATTTGCCGTTGAGATGGTAAAGAAAAGATACGTCATACTGGATGCCCTCCGTTGCTTCGCCATCCTGGGAATCTGCTTGGCCAATTTCCCGGAGTTCTCTTTATGGACTTTCTCGGATCCGGATGGATGGACTCATACTGACAAGGTGACCAGGGTTGTCCAGACCTTCCTCATTGACGGTAAATTCTATACCCTCTTTTCCTTGCTGTTCGGAATGGCATTCAGCATTCAGCTTGAGAATGCCGGCCAGAAGACCAGGACCTTCTATCGCAGGATGGTCGTCCTGTTCTTTATTGGCCTGATCCATCTGTTATTGCTGTGGAGCGGTGACATCCTGATGCTTTATGCCGCGATGGGAATGCTTTTGCCGCTGTTCAAACAGCTGGAGACCCGGAAGATCCTTTTCTGGGGTGGGGCGTTTCTGGTCCTTCCTGTTATTTGTGAAGCTATTTTTGGTACAAGGCTGTCGGATCCTCTTCTCGATGAGCAATGGCGGATCTGTACTCTGTATGGTATTACTGAGGCTAACTTCGGGACATGGCTGGCAGAGATTACCGGTTACCGCGGGATGCTCCAGTTCCTTCATCAGGGAGCAGTAGAGAGGATGTGGGAGTTCATGGTCAGCTACCGCTTTTTCAAGGTGCTGGGATTGTTCCTTATCGGCTATGCTGTTGGGCGCAAGAAAGTATTCGCAGACCTTTCAATGCATAAGGGAATGCTCAAGAAGGTTCTGTCCTACGGATTATTGTTGGGTGTTCCAGCTAGTGTCTTCTACACATGGAGTTCAATGAAGGGGGAACCTCTTGGAGCGACTGTCCATTCCCTGTTCTATCTTCTGGGCGTTTATCCGATGGGCTTTGCCTATGCTGCCGGTTTCAGCCTGCTGTTCAACCGGTCACAGGAAGGCCGTGGATGGCAGATTCTGGCTAAGGCCGGAAGGATGGCATGTACCAATTACCTCAGCCAGTCGGTTTTCGGAGTGCTTATTTTCTATGGCATAGGTTTCGGCCTCGGTGCAAAGGTGGGCCTTCTTGCAACCGAAGCGATAGCCGTCGGAGTCTTTGCTTTCCAGATAGCCTTCAGTTCTCTCTGGCTCAACTATTTCAACTATGGACCGGTGGAATGGGTATGGCGTATGCTTACCCACGGGCGGATCATCCCTATGATAAAAGAACCTCAGGGATAGCCAGAGTCCTTACTATAGAAGATTCATGGCGATATATGCACATGCTTCCGCATCTGCGAGGGCATGGTGGTGGTTTGTGAGATCGTATCCACATGCGGCTGAGACTGTCTCGAGACGATGGTTGGGAAGCCTGTGCCCGAAATGGTAGCGTGAAGCGGCGAGTGTGTCATAGAACACATAGTCCGGATAGTCCATCTGATAAACCCTGTGGACAGCCTTCAGGCAGCCTTCGTCAAAGCGGGCATTATGTGCCACAAGGGGTAAGTCTTCGATAAGAGGTTCAATCTTTGACCAGACTTCCGGAAAGACCGGTGAATCTTCGGTGTCTTCCCGGCAAAGGCCGTGCACCCTCATGCAGAACCATTGGTAATACTCCGGTTCCGGGTGGATGAGACTGTAGAACCGGTCAGTAATAACTCCTCCACGGACAATTACCACTCCTACGCTGCACACGCTTGAAGGGCACTCGTTTGCTGTTTCGAAATCTATTGCCGCAAAGTCTGTCATCAGCTGAACTTTCTTTTCTGCAAAGATAATGTGTATATTTGTATTATGACAAACATAGACTCAATCCTCCGGTACAACAAGACTTTCGTTGAAGACAAGTCTTACGAACCTTTCATCACGGACAAATACCCGGCAAAGAAGCTTGCCGTCCTGACCTGCATGGATACCCGCCTTACTGAGTTGCTTCCCAAGGCCCTGGGGCTTAGGAATGGAGATGCGAAAATCATAAAGAACGCCGGCGGACTGATCCTGTCGGACATGGATTCGGCTATCCGTTCACTCCTCGTGGCTATCTATGAACTCGGAGTGGAGGAAGTGATGGTAATCCATCACTCCACTTGCGGAGCATGCCACATGAGTTATGAGGAGTTCAAACCCCACATGCTGGAGCGTGGCGTGTCCGGCGAGACCTTGTCCCAATGGGAGGACAAGTGTATTGCCGGATGGCTGGAGGGATTCCACGACACTGAGGGATCGGTCAGGAAGACCGTGGCGGCGGTCAAGGGACATCCCCTTGTTCCCGACGATGTCATTGTCAGGGGGTTTGTCATAGATTCCGTGACCGGAGAACTTAAGGAAATACAATGAACCATGCTTAAGATAGGTGACAAGATGCCGTCCTTCGAGGTTCTGGACCAGGACGGGAATGCTGTGAAGTCCGAGGACTTCATCGGCAATGGCAGGAAAACCATAATTTACTTTTATCCAAAGGATAACACATCGGGCTGCACGGCTGAAGCATGCTCTTTCCGTGACAACTACGCAGAACTGACTGCTGCCGGGTACAATGTGGTGGGAGTAAGTAAGGACAGTTCAAAGTCGCACACCGGATTCAGGGCGAAATACGAGCTTCCGTTCCGTCTCCTCGCTGACACCTCTACCAAGATGCTCCAGGATTTCGGCGCCTGGGGTGAGAAGAAGATGTACGGGAAAACCACGATGGGTGCATTGCGCCGTACATTTATCTTTGATGAAAACGGCATCCTTGAACGTGTCATCGAGAAAGTGGACACCAAGAATGCCGCTGTACAGATCCTCGAGGGTTAATCCTCTTAATTCAGACTGTTACCTTGCGGGGAGCTCCCCTTTGCAGATGGCGCGGATGTAGCGCTTGACTACATTGTGGGCCGGGTATGGCATGCCTCCATGGTCGTAGCCGTCGAATTCATACAGGAATATATTCTCGTTCCCAACAAGTTTCATCATCCTCCAGAAGTACGCCTGTTCCTCATAGCGCCCATACAGTTCCATCTCCCTGTCCCCGGAGAGGACAACCATCGGCATCGGAAGCTTCCTTACGTGGAAAAGCGGAGCCGTTTCATCTACCAGAGCCTGAAGGGGGCCCATTCCCATCTTTTCACGGACATTGAAGTGGGTGATCTTCTGGGCGCTGTATGGGAAGGCTCCGGCAATCCTGTCAGCATCGATTCCGTAGGCTTCCAGCCAGTGTTTGTCCAGCACGATCATGTCGATCAGATATCCTCCGGCAGAATGTCCGGCCACGAATATCTTTTCCGGATTGCCTCCGCGTGATCCAACCTCCCTGAATGCCCAGGCTACCGCGGCGGCCGCATCATCGATTATCTCCTGGACCGTGGCCTTTGGAAGCAACCTGTAGTTTACCCCTATGATTCCGATCCCGGATTCCTTGAGTCTGGCAGGGATTTCCTTATGACCTCCAGTGAGTCCGCCTCCGTGGAACCAGACTATGGTA
>CAMHFA010000125.1 GCA_946184255.1 uncultured Bacteroidales bacterium | reverse complement strand
GACGGATAGGATGTGGCTATTGAACGTCCTTCAAACCACGTCAGGCCTGTATACTCCACATTCTTGGGAATTGCCAGCGAAAGGCGGCATTTGCCGAAACCCAAATGTCGGATAACCTCGACATCTGCTCCGGATTCTGCAATTTCATTGTAACCAACTATACCGATGTCGGCGGACCCGCCGGCAACCACCCCGGGTATGTCATCATCCCGCAGATAAAGCAACTCAAGGGGGAAATCAGATGCCTTGCCGATGAATTTCCTCTTTGTGTCATCGACATTGATCCCTGAGTCTTTCAAGAGCCTCAAACTCTCTTCATTGAGCCGGCCCTTGGATTGAACAGCTAACCTGATCATAACCAATCCACAAAAAACCGGCCTGCCTCTTCTGGCAAGCCGATGTAATATTCTATTAGACAATTAATTACACCATCACTTACCAGGCCGTATGGTCCGGGCATGATGATGCTTATGAGATATTGTCAAGTTCATTTTCCGCAATATACTATTTTTTTTATTATCCAAGACGAATTTTTGCATATTTCAGCAAAAGGATTTTCTCTCCATAACTGTCAAAGACAATCTTGGCTTTTAGGTCAGGAACGCTTCCGGTTATCTGGAGTATCTTCCCGAAACCGAAACGGTTATGCTCTATACGCTGACCTTCCTTGAGCTCCGTCATCGGAACCGGGGTAAACTCCGAGTCAGGAATTTTTGGGGGAAGGGGCCGGTTACGCAGATCCTCTTTTGTCACGGGTCTTACCACAGGCCTTACCGGCTTTGGGATAGGTCTGGAGACAGGTTTGGGGAATGTACGCACAGAGCCGAAGCCTCTGAAGCTTTTCCTGAAGCCGAAATCATCGTCGTCATTATCCAAATCTTCAAAAGGCTCTTCTTTAAGAGGATTGGAGATGAAACGAGGATCGATTTCCCTGATGAAACGGCTGGGAGAGTTCGATTCATGCTTTCCGTTGCGCATCCTTGTCGATGCGTATGAGAGGAGAACGGCCTTCTTCGCCCTGGTCATGGCCACATAGAAAAGCCTTCTTTCCTCTTCGATGTCGGTCTTGGACATCAGCATTCCACCCGAAGGGAACAGATTTTCCTCAAGTCCTGAGACTATAACATATGGGAATTCGAGCCCTTTCGCCGAGTGAACAGTCATCAATGCTATCTTGTTGCTGGAGTCGTCGCCGTCCTCGATATCAATGCTGGTAAGAAGGGATACGTTCTCCAGGAACTCTCCCAAGGTCACCACTGGGTACTCTACATCGGTCACATCCTCAACCATCCTGTCTGCAAGGAGTTCCTGCAAGTAATCATTCTGCCTTTCCTCAACGAACTGAAGGATACTGTTCAGAAGTTCCTCTATGTTTGAAGCCTTGGACTGTCCCTCTATCGAAGTGTCGGCCTTGAAGTGGGCATATAGACCGCTGGCATCCGAGAGGCTTACGGCCAGGGAATGGGCATCTGCTGAAGCAGCCTTGGATGCATGGTCGGAGATCATATCGCAGAATGTACGTATCCTGGCCACGGCAGGAGCCTTAAGGCCGAACTCGGCGAAGTCTTCGGAATAAGCAGCCCTGAACATAGAAAGACCCTTAGAACCGGCCATAGTGGCAAGTGCGCCCAGGGTAGTCTCCCCTATCCCCCTTGCAGGCATATTCACAACCCTCTTGAAAGACTCGTCGTCGTTGACATTCACGGCAAGTTTCAGGTAGGCCATCATGTCCTTCACCTCAGAACGCTCGAAGAAAGAATGGCCTGAATAGATCACATACGGGAGGTTTCTCCTTCGAAGCGCCTCTTCAAGAGCCCGGGACTGGGAGTTGGTTCGATAGAGGATCGCGAAATCCTGGTACCTGGCATGGTCCGTCTGCATCCTTGAAATGATCTCGGAAGCAATCCTTATCGCTTCTTCCTGCTCGTTGTAACTGTTGATGATACGTAGTTTCTCACCCTCCCCGGCCACGGCGACACAGGTCTTCGGTATCCTGTCCTCGTTGTTGGCGATAAGGGAATTGGCGGCATTTACTATGCTCGAGGTGGATCGGTAATTCTTCTCCAGACGGAACAGTTTACAGTCAGGATAATCCTTCTTGAAATTCAGGATATTCTCTATTCTGGCTCCACGGAATGCATAAATCGACTGAGAATCATCACCTACGACACAGATATTCCGGTGATTCGATGACAGTTTCTTAAGGATCAGGTACTGGGCGAAATTGGTATCCTGGTACTCATCCACTAGGATGAAATCATAACGGGAGGAAATGGACTTCAAGGCCTCCGGATTATCCCTCAGAAGGATATTCATATTCAGCAGGATGTCATCGAAGTCCATTACTCCGCTCTTCCTGCACTTCTCTGCATAGAGGGAGTAGATATCACATATCCTTGGTTTCCTAGCCGCCATATCCTTCTGGATGATCTGGGTATTCGCCCTATAAGCGGCAGCGGTGACCAGGTTGTTCTTTGCCAGGGAAATCCTTGAGAGGACATCCCTCGGCTTATAGACCTTGTCATCCAGTTGAAGTTCCTTTATGCATGCCTTGACGGCACTTGTGGAATCGCTGGTGTCATAGATAGTAAATGACTCCGGATAGCCGAGGAATCCGGCGTATTCCCTTAAGAATCTAATGAATATGGAATGGAACGTGCCCATGCAAAGTTTCCAGGACAGTCTCTTCCCTACCATCAGTCCAATTCTCTCCTTCATCTCCCCGGCAGCCTTCTTGGTAAAGGTCAGGGCCATTATCCTTGAAGGATCACCTCCCTTGGCAAGGATCAATGCAATCCTGCTGGTGAGCACCCTCGTCTTGCCCGACCCCGCTCCGGCGACAATCAGCACCGGTCCTTCAATGCTGCTGACCGCCTGCCTTTGCTCCGCGTTCAGCCCCTCATAGACTAGATTCTCATTGTTTTCCATAATGGTACGAAAATACGGATTTTTTCGTGAAAAAATGAGTATATTTGTAAGTTATAATTCGGATACAACCAACACAATAAATAATGTCAAACAACATCGTATTGAAAAAGGGACTTGACATTCCGATCAACGGGATGGCAGCCCTCGAAACAATTAAGACGGTTTCGCCTGATGTTGTCGCCGTGAAACCCACTGATTTTAAGGGCTTCGCGCCTAGGCTCCTGGTCAAGGAAGGCGACAAGGTCATGGCGGGATCACCTGTTTTGGCAGACAAACAAAACCCCGACATCCTCCTTACTTCCCCTGTTGGCGGAACAATCCAGGAGATTGTCAGGGGCGAGAAGAGAAAACTTCTCGCAGTGCTCGTGAAGGCTGACGGAAACAATGACTTCGTAGACTTCGGGAAGAAGGATCCCAAGTCCCTGGGTTCAGAAGAAGTCAAGGAATCCCTCCTTAAGAGCGGTTTGTGGCCCTCTATCATCCAGAGGCCTTACGGAATCCTGGCCAACCCGGCCCTGACTCCAAAGGCTATCTTTGTATCTTCTTTCTCCACTGCTCCCCTGGCAGCAGACACCGAGTTCGTTTTCAAGGATGACCTTAGGGCCATCCAGGCTGCAATCACTGCAGTTTCAAAGATCGCCAAGGTCCATGTCTGCGTGAACAGCGACAGCTCGGTCTTCGCAGGACTTCAGGATGCAACAGTCCACACAGTCGTTGGCAAGAAGCATCCTGCAGGCAACGTTGGAGTCCAGATCAGCCACATCTCTCCCATCAAGAAGGGAGAAACAGTCTGGACACTTAACCTCCTGAGCCTTGCTGCAATCGGAGAACTCTTCCTCGAAGGCCGTCTGGTTCTTAACCGCATGGTTGCGGTTACCGGACCTGCCGCCTTGAAGACCGGTTACGTCGAAACTCTTCCCGGAATGCCCGTCAAGGCGTTGGAAGGCTGTTTTGACAATGATGTAGAGACCAGGTTCATCAGCGGTGATGTCCTCTCCGGAGAGAATATCGGCAAGGATGGCTACCTAGGCTTCTTCGACAACCAGGTCACCCTGATCAGGGAAGGTCGTGAAAGGGAACTTCTCGGCTGGGCGAATCCTCTAAGGTTCAACCAGTTCAGTTCATCCATGGCCTATTTCTCCTGGCTTCTTCCCAAGAAAAAATACAACATGGACACCAACACCCATGGCGGAGTGAGGGCTTTTGTCTGCTCCGACGTTTACGGAAAGGTGCTTCCCATGGACATATTCCCTGTCTATCTGATCAAAGCCTGCCTTGCCGGTGACATCGACAAGATGGAGCAGTTCGGCATCTATGAAGTCCTTCCCGAGGATCTGGCTCTCTGTGAGTTTGTCGATCCTTCCAAGAACGACATACAGGCGATGATCCAGGGTGGAATAGACCTCATGATCAAGGAAATGGCATAAAAGGCAAAGACTATGGAAGAAAACACATTGAAACCCGGCCTTTTCGAGAAAGGCGGCAAGTTAGGATGGTTGCATTCTACATGGGATGCCTTTGACACCTTCCTCAGGGTTCCTGCCACCGTCACCGCTAAGGGTGCACATGTCAGGGATTCCCTCGACATAAAGAGGGTGATGATCATTGTAGTTGTAGCCCTGATTCCTGCCGCATTGTTCGGCATGTGGAATGTAGGCTACCAGCACGACCTCGCCGTCCACGACCTCCCCGGATTCTGGAACCAGTTCTGGTGGGGCCTCTGGAAAGTCATTCCT
>CAMHFA010000124.1 GCA_946184255.1 uncultured Bacteroidales bacterium | reverse complement strand
CGCATAATTGGTTAGGATAAAATTATATGGATTTTATGAATTTGACCAGATTATCGCTTCTGTCCAGGCCGAGTTTCGACCGCAGTCGGTAGCGGTTGATCTCGACGCTTTTGGAAGTAATATTCATAAGTGATGCTATGTATTTGGAAGAGAAGCCCTGGCGCAGCAGGTTCGCCAGTTTCCTCTCGTTTTCGGTAAGGTTTGGATAGGCCTCTGACAGCCTCCTGTTGAAGTCACGGTGAAGGACCTCGCTGCGAGCATAGAAATCATTCATCTCGCTGGTAAAATACATCCGTTCCCGGAGGGATGAGAGCATGGCGTCCGTCTTGTTATCCTTATCTTCCCCGTCAGGCATGTTGCGTACTTTCTTGAGATCGGCATAGAACCCCTCCATGAACTTCTTCTGGTCACCTATTCCCAAAGCAAAGTCCACGAGTTCCTTACGCTTCCCGTCCAGTTTGTCCAAAAGATCCTTCTCTGTCATTTCTGCCTTGACTTCAAGGGCGGAAAGGGATCTCTGCGTACCGAAAACCTGCTGCTCCCTCGAGAGCATGGTCTGCCTCTGGAAGTCCCTCTTGTACTGCCAATCGTTGAACATGGCAATTCCTCCTTCCAGGATGATCAGGACAAGAATGAACATGGCCCCTATCACGGTTCCGTCCAAAACTCTGGCTAGGCAGAATGCGAACATAAGCGAAAGCACTGGGGACAGGATTGCAGATAATGAAGACTTCACAATCACTTGGCCTTCCTCCAATGCGCGCTTCCTGGAAAGGCTGATTCCCGCCAGCGCTGCTACGAACAATGTTCCTGCAGGAAGCGGAGTTGCTGCCAGGCCAATCACTGCAGGCAGTGGGCTTGAGAAAAGGCCGAAGACCAACACCATCGATATAATCAGGGATCCAATTGACTGCGCGTTGATGTCCAGGTCAATGTCGGCGATGTTCCATTTGGAAAGGGAAATCCTCCTGTGAAGGAATGGATAGACAGCGACGGCACAACCGGCGGCTATGGCAAAACGGACAGGTTGGGCCAAAGGCAGGACATCAGGCAGGAAAGAAAGAAGCAAGGAGTTATTGAAGGCAAAAACAGCCAGGAGCAGGAAAGAAAAAAGGAATGAGGTTACCTGAAACCTGGAGTCCAGGATTGCCAGATGTGTCTTTTTATTCCTCAATACCAGAGCATAAGTCCTGTAGGTCAGAGCAGCCAGGATGGCGCATAAGAGGGGCGCCACTATCCATGACCCGATGTATGAAAGGAATATCTTCGAATCGGGAGAATAGCCGGCGGCAAGCGCAACACCTGCAATCGATGCCATGAATGAATATGGTACCGCGGGATAGCTGCTGAACTGACGGGTCGTTAAAATGGCAAAAGCCGTAGCCAATCCGATGGAAAGTATCTCTCCAGGAGAAGAAGGAATGTACAGGGAAACAGATGAAGAGGAAACAGGTGAGACTCCGATAAAGAAAGGGGCCGCCAGACCTGCCAGCAAGATGAAAGGACACAGGATCCTGATAGACCACCGCTCCCCCGCTCCGGATGCAAGTATGCTGCCCAGGACCACAGGAAGGTCCGTCAGGAACAACATGGCTCCAATCAGAAGAAGGGAAAAGATGACGTACAGGATCATTGCAACAAAGTTAAAGGGCACGTTTGATTGCCATAACGGAAAGTTGCTCTGCAACCTTTACCGCTGCCTTGGCGAGATCCTCAATGTGAAGGGCGAAATAGCGCAGGTGGAATTTTTCGCTCAGCTTCAGGTCATCCATGTCATGGAAGACCGTCCGTTTGATAGACTGGGAGAGCTTGACTGCCTCCTTCTCGTAGAAATAAACCCTCTCGGTAGTGTCGGCCACATCCTGGGGATGGGTAAAATAGGCTTTGGTTCCCGGAATGGTACCTTCCACCGCCATGGAGGCAAGTTCAGACAGTTTCACGAACTCCTTGCGCAACTGCTCAGGAACATGCGGAGACTCTATCTCGAATTGAACGAGATCAACACTTAATATATTAATAATATGGTCGAGCCTCTCAAGCAATCTCAAGATGTCACCACGTGAGCGGATAAGATAACCACGTGAATAAAGAGAACTCTCTATCTCCTTCATCCGCGCTCCAGCTTCGGTCTCGAGGGAAGCCATGGAAGAAAGGTATTCGGTGAAACCTTGACCGTCATTGTAGAGGTAATCCTTTACACCGTCCTTGAAGACGACAAGGGAGTAGTCGATGATCTCCAGCAATTTGTCAACACTGGTAATCAAGGTGTGGGATCCTTTCCTTGAGAAGATGTCAAACAAGCCCATTTTTAGTGTTATTAGTGTTGTAATATTAATGAATCTAAAAATAAAATCAAAACTTGTAGAGAAAACAAATAATAAAAATACCCGCTGTATGGCATTCTACAGCGGGTAATATAGAGTTATTGTAGAGTTTTCTTAAAAGGGGTCTATTAATCTTTGTAGAGTCCCTGACGTGATAACTGATGGTCAAGGTTAGCCAGTCCATAGACCACTACAGCGGTTACTGTAGCTGAGTGTTCCATGTACTCAGGGATTACTTTGTTATAGATATCCCTCTCCGTGTGCCAGATCTCCTGGTACTCGAAATTCTTACCCAGGGGATCGGACTCCTGGAAGCCTACTGTGGGAACTCCGTTCATCGCAAAGTAAGCATGATCGCTGCCGCCTGCACTGGTCGGACGAGGCCTGGGCTCGCCAGGACGCTTCGTGACAGTGAAAGGAATCTCAGGATTGAAGTCCATGATAGGTTTGCAGACTTCAACGAAATCGTCATACATTGCCGGGGGAACGGTGATGCCGGTTGACATGAGGGGACCTCCGTCACGATTGAAATAATTGGAGATCTTCTCAAGAGGAACGGTCTTGTTTTCAACAAAGAACTTGGAACCAAGAAGTCCGTACTCCTCACCAGTCCAGATGCAGATCATGATGGAGCGCTTCGGTTTGGCACCTGAAGTAGCAAGAAGCCTGGCGACCTCCATATTCAGGCTGGTTCCGTTGCCATCATCGACAGCACCGGTTCCGTTATCATAGGAATCGAGATGGCCTCCCGTGAGGACATATTCATTGGGATACTTGCTGCCGCGGATGATTCCGATGATGTTGTGGTACTTGACAGGTCCGCGGAAGAAGTGATTGCGGATGTCGAACTCAAGCTGGAAGATGTCCTTGCGGAGAACCTTCTCCTTGATCACTTTGAACTGCGCCTCGTCAAGGCAGATGTCACAGACAGTCGGCAGGTTCTCCATGGTAATGTTGTAGCAGTTGGCACGGTCGTACATAACCCTGAGAGGAACAGCTGCAGAACGGATGAAACCAAGTACTCCGGCCTCTACCATCTCTTTGTAGAACGGAGCGGTGACCTGCTTGTAGGGAAGCATCTCCTTAGGGGCCTCATCCCGATGGCTCATGTTGTAGGCACGGATCTCCATGTTCTGGCGGTCGATCTCCTCATTCTGCTTGATTATCTCGGCACGATCCTGATTGGCCTTCTCCGACCAATCGATTGCCATACCTGTCGAAGGAGCGTCGAGAAGCACCCAGGCACCCTTAAGGGCACCCTTCATCCTTTCGAATTCCCTCCTGGATTTAGGCTCTACCATAACATGTCCGACTTGTTTTCCACGGGTAGGAGCTGTGTAGGCAGGAGTTCCGAAATGGAGAGGGAAACCGTCCTCGCTGAGCATGCGGCCGTACCAGGGACCGCGATCGAAACCGACATTGATTTCACCGGCTTCCTGGACCATAACTTCAAGGCCCCAGGATTCGAACTGCTCCTTGACCCAGGCCTCTGCGTGAGTCAGGGCCGATGATCCGACCGGACGTCCTCCGATGTAATTGGCCAGATGGTTCTCATGCACCATAACCTGGTTGTCATTCTTGCCCGTCTCGATGATCTTCTTGACGGTCTTGTCCTGTGCGAATGCACTTACGGACAGGCAGACGGCTACGAGGGCCATCAGCCGGAAACGGATGATTCTGTTCATATCAAGTGATTTAAAAAATTTGTCAAGCGTTTCAACAAAAATAGGAATATTATGAATAAATACAATGTCCTCAACGACTATTGAGGAAACACTGGATCGTGTTGGACATGAGGCAGCAGATGGTCATCGGTCCAACTCCGCCAGGCACAGGGGTGATAACCGAGGCCTTGGGTTCGACGGAAGCGAAGTCCACGTCACCGCAGAGTTTACCGTTTTCATCCAGGTCCATTCCGACATCTATCACAGCAGCTCCTTCCTTTACCATGTCTCCGGTCACGAACTTTGCCTTTCCGATAGCAGCCACCAGGATGTCAGCCTGCCTTGTGACTTCAGGCAGGTCCTTGGTGCGGGAATGGCAGATGGTAACCGTAGCATTTCGGTCAAGCAGCAGCTTGGAAATCGGCAGACCCACTATCTGGCTCCTTCCCAGAACCACAGCCTTCTTGCCCGCTATCTCAACCCCGCCTTCCTCGAGTAGCTTGATGATACCCATGGGAGTACAGGGAATAATGCAGGAGTTGTTCGGCCTCTTCTGCCAGAGGGCAGCCGTGTTCAGAGGATGGAACCCATCCACATCCTTCTCCTTGGATATGGTTTCGATAACCTTGGTCTCGGAAATGTGTTTCGGAAGCGGCAACTGAACCAGGATTCCATCGACGGAT
>CAMHFA010000123.1 GCA_946184255.1 uncultured Bacteroidales bacterium | reverse complement strand
ATCACATTTGTCCCTTCTGACGGCAGGGAAAGCAATGTGGGTTTCTATTCCGAAACTCTGCCGGATGGTTCCCGCATCGTCAAGGAAATAATGGTTGACGAGGCTTATGCCATGTCCCATCCTGTCTGGGTGGTCAACTTCAACCAGGATTCCGGAGCAATTACTCCGCAGATGCTGGCAAAGAAATGCTTTTCTGGGAGTGAAACCAGGGCGACAACCAGTTCCAAGACCCTAAGACTGAAGGAATTCAAGGCTCACAGGCAGTACGATCCATGGCTCTCCGGAGGGAGTGAGTTCTTCATCAAAATTGGCTCGCTGAAGGCCTTTAAAGCTGATGTTGTAGCAGATCTCAAACTTTACAATCCGGAAATCACCGACCTGATGATAAAGATCAAGAGGGGGCAGGTCGGAAGAGCCCTTCGTTACAACACGATCCTGGTATCGGACTGGTCTGAACAGCTTAATGAAAGCGCTTTCATGCTTACAGAGGATGACGGAGGCAAGATGACGACCTGGAAGGCTTCCGGGACTGTGAAGATCAAGTCCAAGTCATATGGTTTTGAAGTGGAACTTCCCTACCACCGAAATGACGACATAGTCTGGCGCGGAAAGCTCTCATCCGGCTATTTCCAGCGCTACAATGGTCTTCCCAACCGCCTCGGTGACGTCTCCGTCACCTTTTCCTTCGATTAAACAATATTTGTAAAGGAATCTTGGTTTATCGTATTCCAAAGTGGATTTCCAGCCTTCCGGGACGAATCAAGCTCAGTCTTTGGAAACGGTCATTTCACAGGCGGCACAGTCGAAGTCGAGACGGTAGCGCTTGCCGTTATTGACAAGGTAAAGCGGTCCGGCCACTTTCATTCTGAGGCCGGAGGCCGAAGAATCTTTCAGGCAGATGCCGAGCTCGTGGCGGATGCAGTACTTGCTTCGCATGAGTTCGGCTTCTTTCTTATGTGAAAGTTCGAAAGCCTCTTCTACGGTTTCTGCACCGAATCTGCGGTAGATACCTTCCGAGACCTTGTTGGAGACGTTTGACTTGTAAGTTATGTTTCCTGGTACAGTGACAGGTGTTGTGGCTGGCCTGTTAACCGGGCCCGCCATCGGGATGGCATTGCAAGGCATGGAATCCAGCCGTGAGGCGATATCCCTTCGGATGCCGTTGATCGCCGCAGAGGAGAGGAAAGGCAGCTTCCCGTCGGGTATTTCAAGGCCAGAAAGGGTAAATGAATATCTTCCCGTCACCTTTTCGATCTGGGACTTGAACATAGCCTTCATCCTCTCTGTGTTGTTTGCCTCCTGCTCTCCTGCTTCAAAGTCAAATTCCACAACCCTTCCGTCCTGACTGGATGCTTTCACTTTAATAATGTACGCCGGGGACTCCTCCGAACTTAGGCGATACTCAGCCGCAGCGAAGCGAGGATGGACTTCGCCGGGTTCGGAAGGAGCCCCGGCAGACCCATGATAGACAGTACAACTGACTTCGACAGGTATCAGGCGTTTCGGAAGATTGGCCTCCATCTCCTTTTCGAAAGCGGTGTCAAGGTTGCGGTAGATCCTGGCACCTACATAGAGTTCCGGAACCACCTTTGAATTGATCATTGCTCCACGGCAGGTGTCTCCACGGAAACCGACTATTGAATTATGGTCCTTTGAGACAAAGGAGAATCCGTCTCCGTTATGGAGTTGGGTGGCGGGATTGTCCAGACTGACAATTATCTGCATGGTCTCCGAAGACTTTGGATAGACCAGCCCCTTTGCCCTTGGATCTCCCTGCTTGATCGTGGATACTGTTCCGATGAGTTCTCCGACGGACTTCGGGGTGTCCATCGAGGACCATTTTTCCCGTTTGCCGTCCAGGAATAGTTGCGTGTATCCCCTGTTGAAGGTCTTTCCCAAATCAGGAGTGAAACCACCTGCTGACTTACCGAATGATGCACGGCAATATGTCTCGGGATGTCTGGCCACCAGTTCATCCAGGGCTTTTGAATAAGCTTTGACTACATTTCTGACATAGGAAATGTTTTTGAGCCTACCTTCTATCTTGAATGAACATATTCCTGCATCGGCCAGTTCTCCGAGCCTCTCCAGGAGGTTGTAGTCCTTCAGGGACAACAACGCCTTGTCCTTCACGATGATTTTTCCACTTCCGTCCACCAGGTCGTAAAGCGACCGGCAGGCCTGGATGCAAGCTCCGCGGTTCGCACTTCTTCCTTCGATTGATTCTGACATGTAGCACTGGCCACTGTAGCAGACGCACAGTGCCCCGTGGACGAAGAATTCCAGCTCACAGTCAACTGCCTCTCGTATTGCCTTTATTTGTTCAAGGGAGAGTTGCCTTTCCAGGACAATCCTTGATGCCCCAAGGGTTTCATAAAACCTGGCCTGTTCCGGAGTCCTTATTGCGCACTGGGTTGATGCATGCAGCAGTGGAGAAGATGTAAGGGCGAACACCGCGAGGTCCTGAGCTATTATTGCATCCACACCGGCTTCGGCAGCCTCCTTCAGAATCCTTTCTGCCTCCGGAAGCTCTGATTCGTACAGGATTGTGTTGAGTGTCAGGAATATCCTGGCTCCGAACAGGTGGGCATATTCACAAAGCCTTCTGACATCTGCCATGGAGTTGCCAGCTCCCTGGCGGGCTCCGAACGACGGCCCGGCAATATACACAGCATCGGCACCGCAGTCGATTGCTGCGATGCCGATGTCAGCGTTTCTTGCCGGAGCAAGAAGTTCGAGAGCCGTCATTACTTGCTCAGGGCAGCGATCATCTGCTTGGCCTGGGCACCGTACTTGGCGTCGTTCTGGACCTTCTTGTAGAACTCAAGAGCCTTGGCGTTGTTCTTCTGGCCCTGATAGAGAGCACCGACGGTGAAGATTATACCGTTAGCATTGGAAGCGTTGGGCTTGAGCTCGAGGTACTTCTCGAAGTTCTTGATGGCATCGTTGTTCTTGCTGAGCTTCTGGGAAGCCTGACCAGCGATGAGGTAGGCGGTAGCATTCTCAGCGAAGCTGTTTGCCTTGTCTGCAGCCTTGACGGCGTCAGCAAACTTCTGGGCCTTGAAGGCGGTGTTGGCCTCCTTGACATAGAGGTTGGAAATCTGACCCTTTGCGGCCTCTTCCTCTCCGTTCCATGCAGCATGCTTGAAAGCCTCGACAGCTTCATCGGTCTTGCCGAGCTGTCCAAGAGCCTGTCCGAGATAGAGGGCGGTCTTACCAGCTGTGGTGTCGATTGCATAGGACTTTGCAAAGCCGTCGGCGGCGGTTGCGAAATCCTTCAGCTTAAGGGCGTCAGCACCTTTCTGCATCCACATCTTTGGTACAAGATCCTTGGCCTCTTCTGCCACTTCGGCATTCTCAAACTCCTCAGCTATCTTGGCAGCAGCCTCCAGCTTTCCGGCTGCCTCGTCGTATTTTTCTGCCTTGATGAGATCCTTGGCGATCTGGAGGGAAACTCCGGGGATTGCCTTCTTGCAGTTTGCAACCAGCTCCTGAGCTTCGTCACCAATAGTCTTACCCATTTCCAGAGCCTTCTGGAAATAGTCCAGAGCCTCTGTCCAGTTTTCCATAGAGATGGCTGTGGCGCCATTGTTGTAGAGTTCAGTTGCCTGAGCCATGTCCTGAGCGGAAGCTATTCCTACGGACACAACCATGGCAGCAATTGCGAGAATAATCTTTTTCATCGTGTTTGGATTTAAGTTCAACTCTTATTGTGTTTTCTTTTTGTCGCAACGGAGACAAAAGTAATAAAAATTTGCTTCAAATGCACATAAATCGTTAATTTTGCCTTACGGGAGGTCGTAGATCATGTGTGGACCATTCAAAACATTCCTTTGCTCGTGCATCGTTTTGGTTGCTTTTTCAATAAGCATGCCATCTCAGAATTTGCCGGCTCTGCAGAAGGATGGATCGGTTTCCCAGGGTGAGTTGGCCAACGGTATCTCTTATTACATTGTAACAAATCCTTCGATGAAAGGAGTGGCTGATTTCGCCCTTGTCCGCAAAGGGCTTTGTGACACCCTTTCCGCCCGCGAAGAACTCGTCTCACTTCCCCATTTCAATAAAACCGTACCTTATAAATTCCTCTCCAGGAAAGGGATCGGCTGTCGTCCTGAAGGTTATGTCAGTTACAAGGACGACATCACCCTGTTCCGTTTCGACGACGTCCCTATGTTCGATGCCGCCGCTGCCGACACGACTCTGCTGATGCTCTTCGACCTGATAGCCACCCATCCTTACAAGCATGCGGTGATTGTCTCAGGAGACATAAAGGCTTCCGACATACTCGAAAAGATGAAGGTATTCTCCCTCATGGTCCCTTCCCGAAGCCCTTCCTATCAGGCTCCTGAGTATTCCTGGACCCCTTCCGAGAGTACGAGCTGGTCATTTGTTCCTTCCGAGAAGCCATCCCTGGAGGTTGATTTCAGGTCCCCCAGAACCCCTGCCGGCCAGATGAACACCATCCAGCCCTTCATCTCAGAGCTATTTTCCAAAGAATTGGGGGAGGTGGTCAGGAACCGCCTGCATGAGTCTTTCCTATCCAGGAAGATCCCTGTTGATGCGATGGACATCCGGCATGTGGGCAGTGCCGATAATTCTGGGGACGAGCACTTCACTGTCTCTGTTGAAATGCCGGAATCCCAGATTATTCCTGCTTCCATGGCGGTTGCTTCCACACTCGCCGGATTGGGTAC
>CAMHFA010000122.1 GCA_946184255.1 uncultured Bacteroidales bacterium | reverse complement strand
TTTCAACCATCTTCCTCAGGTCATCATAGCCGCCAGGATAATCATCTGAGAGGTCATAATCTCCCATAAGCCTGTAGCCACGGGACTTTACGAAACAGGTGTAATAGAACAGCATCATCTTAAGACCGGCTTTCCGGGCAATGGCGATAAGCTGGTCTATGTTAGATGGATTGGCATTGGATGTCCAGTAAATGGAGCGGTTCAGTATGGGAGAGCGTCGGCTTTGGACGCCTCGGGGAAGGTTCTGGTCAACTTCAAACCCGTCCATGACATCGAGGAAAGGCTCTTTGCCATCAGCTGCAATGATTGCGGCGGAACCTCCGCGGAGTTTCTTTCCGGAATAGAGGTCTGCGGTGAGAACCCGTCCGTCAGTCCTGTCTTTATGCCATACCAGAGACCATGGGTCGCATCCTGCCACGCACACTGAAGAGTTATCATCCCACATGCAGTTCAGCCATTCTCCGTAGTGTTCCCTCTCTTTGACGGGAAGTTGTAGGATCCTGAATTCGGCTACCGGAGGAAGGTCCAGGGCGAGGTTGCCATAGTCTTCCGGCTCACAGATGAAATCCTCCAGGGTGAATCTTAGATATCCGGCACCCTTTTCAACTTTTACCACTGCCTCGTAAGGAGCCGTGTCGAAACCTACGGTAAGTCTCTCACCGTCCCAGGAGAGGGAGTTAGCCTTGTATGTTGTCCTTGTGTTAGGATGCTGGAGCTTAATCTCATTGTTAAAAGGCCTGTCCTGGGTAACAGAGAACAACGGCACATCAGAACCTTTAAGGAGCATTTCCTCGTTGGTTTTCTTGATGACAAGCGACTTCGCAATGGCATCTTCTCCAACGGTCAGCTTGAATGTTTCCGTTTCTAAGACAATGTCGGTCTTGTGGTCCTGTCCACCAGCGCAACTCTGTATTGTCATTAACGGCAGTACAATGAGCGCTGCCGCCAGAGCCCCTGAGAGTGAATTGATTATTCTCATTATTGAGTTATTAGATGGTTGTTTTCGTTAAAGATACTACAAAATGCATTACCTTTGTCTTCTGACAAGTGAAATAATATCTATGAATATGAAAAAGATTATTCTTGCCATCCTGGCTTTTGCCTTGTTGCTTCCATTGACTTCCAAGGCCAATGATGACCGTCCGATTTCCCCGGACAAACTTCCAGCTGCTGCAAAGGAATTCATCCAGAAGACTTTCCCGGAGATAGCCATTGTCTATGCCGAGATAGATAAAGAATTCGCCAAAACTCAATATGAGGTTCGCCTGAACGACGGCACCAAGGTTGTCTTCAACAGCAAAGGTGAATGGGACAAGGTTGAGTGTATTCGTAAGGCGGTTCCTGCTTCCCTGGTTCCTGAAACCATAGCCAACTATGTCCAAGAGACTTTTCCTGGCAACCTCATAGAGAAGATCGACAAGGAGCGATTCGGCTGGAGTATCGAGCTAAGCAATGAACTGGAACTTGATTTCTCCCCTGAAGGAGCACTGCTCAGGATGGACGACTGATCATTCGTATCCGATAACTGCTTTTATCAATTTGTACTTGGTCACGACATCTTCGGCCCTGGGGGTGTCGTGGGAATAGGTTCTTGTGTTGTAAGCTAGATACAGGTCTTCTCCGATCCGGATGAATCCCGGAGCGGCAAGTACCCATTTTTCCTCCGGTTCGACCCATCTGTTGAGATCGCATCCGAGTTCTTTCGAGTACAGTCCGTCAACTACGAAGCATTTGAAGAAACAGGTGTCCGTCATTCCCGGATACATGTTGTTAAGATATGTAGGGAACAGGATGTCCAAGCGGTCATCGACTGGACATGCTGCCGGATTATACAGAAAGTCTCCGGCAAGAGGAGTGATGTCCTGCAGGAGCTCCCCATCGGGAGTGAATTCGGCCACGGCATTCTTCCTGTCCTTATGCTCCTCATCCCACGTCCTCGTGTAGAGCTTGAAGCGTCCGTTCCTGGGAATCATGACGCTCTGGGTGTCATTCCACCTGGTTGACAGCAGCACCTTTCCGTCGAATTCCAGTCCATCCTTCGATTTCCACATGTACATCTTGAACTTCTTGTTCTCACGCACCCGGCCAACCATTCCGAAGGGCAGATCCTTGTCTCCTGTAAAGAATACGGTCTGCTCGACTATGGAATCCATAATCTTCCCGCACATCTCATAGTGGATGCCGTCCGAGGATTCTGCATAATAAAGATTCTGGTTATCCCAGTCCGGACCGCACTCGTCGGCCTTGTAGCCGGAGAAATACATCCTGTAACCTCCCTCCGGAAGCTGGATGATGTTGAAGTAATTGATCAGGTTCATCCCGACTCCCTCGTTGCTCATGATTTCAATTGGAGCCTCGGGGAAACTTACGGAAGCGATATCCTGGACTTCTTTCCTGCAGCAGGATGACAGTATGGCTGCGATCAGGAAAACTGTGACGGTAAGATGCTTTTTCATTGAATATGATGCTTTGGATTACAAGATACACATATTCAATGAAAAAACTTAGAATCCGAAGCCGATAACAAGCAAGATGTTATTGAAACGGGTCGTCCCGGTAATATTATGCTCAGGGTAAGGAACCCGCATGTTCCTGACTCCGACGTTACCTTCGACGCCCCATTTGAAGTGTTTCCCGTGCTCGAAGAATATGCTTGGACGAAATCCGACCCCAAAATTCCTGAACTTCACATCATGGTTCCGGGGATCAGTAAGGTCGGCATCGATGTAATAGGTGCTCTGGTCTTTGGAATAGTAGAAGCACGGGCCAAGGCCCAGTACTATTCTGCTGCCTTCTGACCTGGTGTGGAAACGGACGTCGCAGAAAGCATCCATGCATGAATAATCATCGATGTCACCACCGACCCAACCCCAATGCCGGATGTCTCCAAGCATCCCGGTCGCCCCTATTCCAGGCATTATGGACCAGTTTTCATCGACCTTGACATCCAGACCGTAGGAAAGCCTCAGTGCAAGCCCCGGATTGTTGCCGCTATTGAAAGTGCCGCTTTCCATAAACAGGCCTCCGCCAATCTGGAAGATATTCTCGAACCGTTTGATCCGTTCCTGTGCGTTGGCTCCAATTGCTAACGACAGCAACGCTATGATAGAAATAAAGATCTTTCTCATATGATTGTCATGTGTACATATTCCTAAATCCCGG
This sequence comes from uncultured Bacteroidales bacterium, assembly GCA_946184255.1. Lineage (GTDB taxonomy): Bacteria > Bacteroidota > Bacteroidia > Bacteroidales > UBA932 > Cryptobacteroides. The sequence continues at coordinate 1,538 of CAMHFA010000122.1, read as the reverse complement.
AATGTAGGATTCTTGCACCGGAGAGACTGATTAATTGCTGAAAAACACTATATTTATGACAGATAAAGACAGTCATTCTTAATCTGAAATCAATAATCTACGATGAGCATTTTTTCAAAGGGCCTTTTGATGTCTGTAGCAGCCTTGACCGGTGTGGCAGCTGCAGCGCAACCAGACCGGATGAATGTACTGTTCATTTCATCCGATGACCTTTGCAGCGCAATGAACGCCTTCGGAGATCCCCGCGTCAAGACTCCGAATCTGGACAGACTGGCGCAAATGGGTGTGGTCTTCAACAAGGCATACAACCAGTCACCTCTTTCGGGCCCCAGCCGCGCATCCATCATGACCGGATGCCGGCCTGACCGAACCGGAGTCCATGATCTCAGCGGCAAGTTCCGTTTTGCCATGCCCGATGCCGTCACCCTGTCACAACTATTCAAGGATAATGGCTATTATGCTGCACGTGTAGGCAAGATCTATCATGCCGGAGTACCGAGCGATATCGGTCAGCCCGGTTCTGACGATCCTGCTTCCTGGACGATTGCGTACAACCCGATAGGGCGCGACAGGACTGATGAATATCTGCTCGAAGGAGACGTGCACACCGGGACCTGGATGGCCCTGGATTGTAATGACAATGAAATGACGGACGGCATTTCAGCAAATGTTGCAATCAGCCTGCTCCGTAACCGCTACAGCAATGTCGGAAGTGCCTACGGCGGCCCGGCCCGCAAGGATGCTCCGGCCCGACGAGCCCGCAATCCCTTTTTCATGGCTGTGGGTTTCTACCGGCCGCATATTCCCTATATTGCCCCCCAGAAGTACTTTGACTTGTATCCGGAAGTCGAGATTCCTGAGAATTTCGAACAGGAATGGCTGACCAAGCCTGATCTTGCCCGTACGAACACTTCATGGAACAACGGAGTCAGTGAAGAAGAATGCAAGAATTCGGTCCGGGCATACTATGCTTCCGTGTCCTTTGTCGATGCCCAAATCGGCAAATTGCTCGATGCCCTGGAGGAATTGGACCTGATGGATAAGACCATCATTGTCTTCTGGAGTGACCACGGGTACATGCTGGGTGACCATGGAATGTGGCAAAAGCAGAATCTGTTTGAACGTACTGCCCATCAACCGCTGCTGATTTATGCACCGGGCATTACTGACGGCAAACAGTGCAATGCCGTTGTCGAGACCATAGACATCTATCCGACCATAGTCGATCTTGCTGGTTTGGAGGCTCCCGATTACATTGATGGGGTCAGCCTGAAACCTCTGTTGGAGAATGTAAACCTTAAATGGGACCGTCCGGCATTCACCCAGCAGGCGAGGACACTTTATGGAGAAGGACAGCAGAATGCAAGGATACGATCATTAAGTGGAGGTACCCGCTTCATGTTCAATCCTGCCTTAAGCGACAGCAACACGACGGTTTTCGGCCGCAGCGTCCGCACGGACCGCTACCGCTATACGGAATGGGATGAAGGTCGTGAGGGTGTGGAGTTATATGATTACGAGACGGATCCGGAAGAACA
>CAMHFA010000121.1 GCA_946184255.1 uncultured Bacteroidales bacterium | reverse complement strand
GTACCCGGCCTCGCAGGTTGTAGTGATGCCCAGTGCGTCGTACAGGAATTTCAGGGGGCAACGGCTTGCCTGATCGATATACCTCTTCTTCAGTGATTCAGGAAGTTCGAGAAGTGAGTCGAGACCTCCGTTCTTAGTGACCATGAGGTCCCTGAAATGTGAACTCAGGGCGGCACAGAAATGGAGGGCATTGAACCCCTTTGAGAGAACCTCGTCAAAGGTCAGAAGGGCCTTACCGTAATCTCCCTCGAGGAAGTTGTCCACCAGGCTGAATGAATAATCATAATCCAGGACGTTAAGGTTACGGATCACATCTGCGTATTTGACATCGGTCCCGCAGAAAGCCACGGTCTGGTCGAAGATGGTGAGGGCGTCACGCATGGCCCCGTCAGCCTTCTGGGCAATCACATGGAGGGATTCGTCATCGATCTTGACATTCTCCTTCCCGGCAATGGTCTTCAGGTTCCGGACTATGTCGGGGATGGAAATCCTGTTGAAGTCATAGGTCTGGCATCTGGACAGGATGGTTGGCAGAATCTTGTGTTTCTCAGTAGTTGCCAGGATGAATATCGCATGTGCCGGCGGTTCCTCCAGGGTCTTCAGGAAGGCGTTGAAGGCAGCGGTGGACAGCATGTGGACCTCATCTATGATGTAAACGCTGTATTTCCCGACCTGTGGCGGAATCTGGACCTGGTCCATCAGGTTTTTTATGTCATCCACACCATTGTTGGAGGCAGCGTCCAGTTCATGGATGCAGTATGACCGTCCTTCCTGGAAGGAAATGCAGGACTCGCACTTTCCGCAGGGCTCCATTTCCGGGGAAGGATTGGCGCAGTTTATGGCCTTGGCAAATATCCTTGCAGTAGTGGTTTTGCCAACTCCCCGTGGTCCGCAGAAAAGGTATGCATGAGCGAGCTTGCCCCTGATGATGGAGTTCTTCAGGGTCTGGGCTATGTTGTCCTGCCCGATAAGGGTTTCGAATGAGTCCGGCCGGTATTTCCTTGCCGATACGATATAGTCTGCCATAACATACAAATTTAACAATTATTCACGTAAAGCAAAACGGACAGCCCGAAGACTGTCCGTTTGTTTTTACCGTAAATAGCTCGAGCAGCTAGACCCTCTGGCCGTAGCTACGGTCGGAAGTGTTGACGGTGATCTTTTCGCCCTGATTGATGAAAAGAGGAACCATCACCTTTGCGCCGGTCTCGAGGGTGACCTCCTTGAGTGCGCTGGTAGAGGCTGTGTTGCCCTTGACGGCGGGCTCGGCATAAGTAACCTCAAGCTCGACATAGGTAGGGAGCTCACAGGTCAGGCACCTCTCCTCAGGCTCCAGCACGAACATCATCTCAACGTGCTGTCCTTCCTTCATAAGGTCTGAATTCTCGACCACGTCGTGAGGAAGGTGGATCTGCTCGTAAGTTTCCTCGTGCATGAAGTTGAATCCGTCCTCATCTGAATAGAGGAACTGGTAGGGACGCCTCTCAACGGTGATGACGTCGATCTTCATACCGGCAGTGAAGGTGTTCTCAAGGATCCTTCCGTTCTCAAGGTTGCGAAGCTTTGTCTTGACGAAAGCAGGGCCCTTGCCCGGTTTGACATGCTGGAAATAGACTACCTGGCAGGGTTTGCCATTGTAGCTGATGAACAGTCCGTTCTTGAAATCTGCAGTTGTTGCCATATACTGAATGAATTAAAAATCTGAATATCAATCATGCAAATTTAATTAATTGCCACTTTTCTTCCAAATATACTTTAGTGGATGGCCTCGGCGACCATTTCCAGGAGCCAGCGTGGAGTTGAGGTGGCACCGCATACGCCAACCCTGTCATCAGGACCGAACCATGACGGGTCGATTTCTTTGACAGAAGAGATATGGTAGGTGCGTGGGTTCCTTGAACGGCAGAGATCGCAAAGGACTTTGCCATTTGAACTCGAAACTCCGGAAACGAAGACAATAACGTCATGGTTTTCCGAGAATGAAGCCAGTTCCTCGTGTCGGGAGGCGACTTGGGAACAAATGGTGTTGTGGATGGTAAGGCCTGCCCTGGCCCTTTCAGAGAGGACCTTGCAAATTTCTGAATACTCAGTAGGACTCTTCGTGGTCTGGGAGAATATCTCCAGTGGCCGGTCAGTTCGGATTGCGCCATTTTCAAGAGCTTCCAGGAGCATTTCCATGTTCTCAATCACCACGGCATCTCCACCTACCTGTCCCAGAAGTCCCAGAACCTCTGCATGACCGACTTTTCCGAATATGATTATTTGCCTTACTCGTTCATGAGCTTCCCGGATACTCTTCTGAAGCCTCAACACTACAGGGCAGGTACAGTCGATCAAATTTATTCCTGCCTTGCGTGCCAGTTCATAAGTCTCAGGCGGTTCTCCATGGGCGCGGATCAGGAGGGTTTCTTCAGAGGGGTTGGGAATATTCACAATGTCCCCATGGCCGACAGTGACCAGTCCCTTGGCTCCCAGCCTGGCCAGTTCGGCCTCATTGTGGACTATTGCACCGAGTGAATACAGTTTCTTCCCGGGATTGGAGTCCAGGAACTGTTCGGCCCGGCCGATAGCCCTGATGACCCCGCCGCAGAAGCCGGAATGCTTCTCTATCTCAACAGTGAGGGCCATTATTCGAGGATCCCGAACTTGCCCTGGCAAAGGCCCTGGAACCAGACCGTCTCTTCATGGAGGGTCATGTCAGAATTGTCCAGGACGTAGGCATCAGCAGCGCGCGAAAGGGGAGATGTCTCGCGATGGGAATCAATATAATCCCTTTCTAGGAGGTTCTTCATAACTTCCTCCAACACAGGCTCCTGCCCCTTCATCTTCATTTCGTCGAAGCGCCTCTGGGCCCTGACTTCAGCCGAAGCGGTCATGAATATTTTCACTTCCGCGTCAGGGAAAACGGTTGTTCCGATGTCGCGTCCGTCCATCACTACCCTCTTTCTCTTCCCGAATGCATGCAGCTTTTCATCCACGAAATTGCGGACAAAGGGGATTGCGGAAACCGGACTGACATGGCTTGAGACTTCGAGGGTGCGTATCAATTTTTCGACGCAGCGGTCGCCAATGTAGGTCCCGTCGGTGCGGAAATCGAGATCCAGGGTGGGCAGGGCAGTCCTCAGGCCTGCCTCGTCGATAGTCCCTTCCTTGTCGATCAGCCCATTTTCCAGAGCATAAAGGGTTACTCCGCGGTACATGGCACCGGAGTCGAGGTAGAGGAATGAATACTCTTCAGCGATGAGTTTTGCGAGGGTGCTTTTGCCCGTCGATGAGTAGCCGTCAATGGCTATTATGATGTCAGGTATGTTCATAAAGACAAAAATATCAATTTTCTGAGAATTTTAGCGATATTTGTGATATGAAGATTCTTATAGTTGACGACGAAAGGGCCATCAGGAATTCCCTGAAAGAGATCCTGGGTGACGAAGGTTATGACGTGGACGTCGCGGAAGACGGACCCACCGCACTTGCCAAGGTGGACAAGGAGAAATTCGACGTTATTTTCTGCGACATCAAGATGCCCGGAATGGATGGCACCGAGGTGCTTGAGAAGATAGTTGCCGACGGCGTCGATTCTGCAGTCGTTATGATCTCCGGTCATGGGGACATCGATACCGCTGTCGAGTGCATTAAGAAGGGGGCCTTTGATTTTATTCAGAAACCCCTGGATCTCAACAGGATCCTTATCACCATCAAGAATGCTACAGACAAGGTTACCATAGTCAAGGAGAACAGGCAGCTCAAGAAAAAGGTTTACGGCCAGAAGATGGTCGGAGAGTCAGAGCCCATGCAGCACATCCGTGACATGGTCAGCAAGGTAGCTCCTACTGATGCAAGGGTGCTCATCATCGGTCCCAACGGTTCCGGTAAGGAATTGGTTGCCAGAAGCCTTTACGAGCAGAGTACCCGCAGCGGAATGCCCTACATAGAGGTCAACTGCGCTGCTATCCCTTCGGAGCTCATTGAAAGCGAGCTTTTCGGTCATGAGAAAGGTTCGTTCACCTCTGCAATAAAGCAGCACAAAGGAAAGTTCGAACAGGCAGACGGAGGAACCCTCTTCCTCGACGAGATAGGTGACATGAGCCTGGCAGCACAGGCCAAGGTCCTCAGGGTCCTTCAGGAAAAGAGGCTTTCAAGGGTTGGAAGCGACAAGGACATAGTAGTTGACGTGAGGGTTATCGCTGCTACCAACAAGGACCTTCGCAAGGAGATTGAAAAGGGGAATTTCAGGGAGGACCTCTACCATCGTCTGAGTGTCATCGTCATCACAGTTCCTTCCCTCGATGAAAGGAAAGATGACATTCCGCTTCTTGTGGATTACTTCGTAAAACAGGTTAGCACAGAATCAGGAATGCCCGTAAGGGAATTCACTCCCGAAGCTATAAAACTCCTCCAGGAAAAGACCTGGCCGGGAAACATCAGGGAGCTCAACAATGTTGTCGAGAGACTGATGATCCTGGGAGGCAATCCCGTAAGTGCAGAGGACGTAAAACTCTACGTCACTCCGATTCAATAGCTTTCTTTACAGTAGTATCGACGCCTAGATAGAGTTTGTAGAAGGCGTCTTCCCCGAGCCTGGAGTAGCGGCCTACAAGTGCACGCAACTGTGGGAGCAGATAGGATTCCGTGTCCTTCCATTCCTGGTCAGAGCATTTGATCCCGTCGTTCACGGCGGCATATTCACGGAATCTGGAAGGGATGTTCATCTTGTCCAGGAAGCGGTCGAGC
>CAMHFA010000120.1 GCA_946184255.1 uncultured Bacteroidales bacterium | reverse complement strand
CCAGTTCTGGGCAAGTTGCTTGAAAGCAGCCGGTGTTTGATCATTAAACACTCCGTCCCAGCTTCCGCTTCCGGACCATGTACGCTCAAGGTAGTAGATAGGACGATTGAAGATAATCTCAGCTATCCTCCACCTGAGCAGGTCCTCATAACGATGTCCTTCAAAAGCGAGTTCGATGAAACGCTCTGTGCGGATAATGGTACGAAGCTTGGCCTGGCTGTCGGCAGTTACCCTGGGATAATCCATTCCGGTACCCTTGTAGGCGCGCTCACGCAACTTATTGATGGTTGCATCAAGGACCCCCTGATCGCACTTGCCCTGTTCGTTCATAGCCTCGGCATACATGAGGAGGACATCTCCGTAACGCATGTGGATGTAGGCATTGTTACCCTTCCATCCATTGGCTGCAGTCCAGTTTCCGGGATCCACATACTTCTTCCAATAGAAACCGTTATATGCGGCGTGAAGGGCACAGGCCTTTGAATCAGTATTGAACACCATGGCGCCGTCGGAAATACGTTTCACCTTGTTCGCCAAAGGTGAAGGAGTGAACTCATATCCGCAGAAAGCATAATCCTCGGGTTTGTAAGTACCATTCTTCACGCACTCTGATTCGGGCTGGGCGAATGGAGCGATGGTCATTGCCATACGAGGATCGCGGTGGTCGAAGATGGCCTTGGGGTTGTAGAGAGGAGACTCGTCAACAGGAAGACCGTCGGTGCAAGGATATGCGAAAACAAGCTCATAGCTGGGACCGCAGGTTCCCCAACCACCGATGAGGCGGGGTGCATAGTTCTGGCAGTCACTTGCAGACCAATAGTACTGTTTCAAGGAATAATCTCCCTTGAATACGAAAATCCATTCCGGAGAATTACCGGCAATGAACAGATCCTGGTAGTTCTCGTGGAGGGAATACACACCAAGGTCCATGCAGGCCTTCGCCGCAGTTGCAGCAGTTGCATAATCACCATTGTACATGGCGATCCTGGCCTTGAATGAATATGCCATACCCTTAGTTGCACGCTGGACACCACCATAAGTGGCAGGAAGCATCTGAGCGGCCTTGTCGAAGCATTCCATGGAATATGCAACGACCTCTGATTTAGGTGAGCGGGTTGCGGCATACGCCTCTTCAAGTGTCATTCCGGTCTTGTCCAGAATAACGTCTCCCCAATGGAAGGCCAGCATTCCATAAGCATATCCAAGATAGAAATATGCCTCTCCCTTGTACTGCTGAAGTTTGGTATCACTCAACCCGAGATCGTCACCTTTGGCTTCCAGGTTATTGAGAATACGCAACGCCCTGGCGATACCCTTATAATAGTTCTGCCAAAGAGTACCGATCGTACCGTTTTCGGAGGTCATGGTACCATTCCAAACCAGTTGCGTATTGCTTCGCCATGCGGCATCATCAGCCCATGCTGTACCATCTATCGGGAAGAAAGCGGAACGGTAAAAATCGTTCAGCGACATCTCAATCTCGGAAGCTGATGAATACCAGTTCTCGCTGGATCCTTCGGAAAGAGGATTGAGATTCAAATCGACGCAAGATGTAAACAGAAGCGCCGAAATCATAAAAATCGAGTAAAAAATCTTTTTCATAATAATCGCGCCCATTTAGAATTTAACATTTACACCCATGATGAATGAAGTAGAGATATAATCTCCATTGGCCGGTGCCTCAGGATCCCATCCCTTCGGGAATTTGCTGATTGCAGGTAGGTCTGTAATATTGGCATAGACCCGGAGGTTCTTGATGAAAGTCTTCTCCATGATACGCTTGGGAACCGTGTAACCGAGAGTGATGTTCTTGACACGGAAATAAGCTCCGTTGAAAAGCCAGTAGTCGGAACCGACGCTCTGACTTCCGGTGTTGGTGTAAGTAACACGAGGATACTTGGCAGTCTTGTTGGCAGCATCGTCGCCGATCCTCCAATAGTTACCTACCAGAAGTTCGGGAACTGAGCCCCACTGCTCCTTATAAGGCTGGATCCACCAGTACTGGAACATGACCATCTGGCGTCCGATTCCCTGGAAGGACATGTTGAAATCCCAGTTCTTCCAACCCATGAAGATATTCCCTCCGTAGAGATACTCAGGAAGGGAGTTGCCCATCTTGACCTTGTCGTCGGAATTGATCTTTCCGTCACCATTGACATCGACATACTTGATGTCTCCGGCCTTGTCATTGTTGGAATAGGTAGGGATACGCTTACCGTCAGGTCCGGTAAGATCTTCATTAGTCATGATCAGGCCATCGGTCTTATAGACGTACCATTCATTGTAATAAGAACCTTCCTCGATGAGATTGTTACCATTGACGGTTTTCTTGTCACCGACATATCCCATCTTGGAACGATAGTCGGAAAGGTTGGCGGAAATCCCGTAGGAGAAGTCACCGATCCTGTCCTGCCAGCCGAGCTCGATATCCCAGCCGTTAGTGAACATGTCACCAGCATTCTGATCAGGAGCGGAGAAACCGGCATATGAAGGGAAGCCGAGGGTAAGCAGCATGTTCTCCGTCTTCTTGTGGTAGTAGTCACCGTTGAAACGGAGGCGTCCGTCAAACAAGGTGGCGTCCAGACCGACACCGGTTGATGTCGTGGTTTCCCAGGTAATATCACGGAAAGCATAATAGACCTGAGCTGCATTCTGCAGGGCGGTAACGCTGCCGTCCTTGTTCATCATGTAGCTGTTTCCGAAGGAAATGGCAGCCTGGTAAGGGAATTCGGAACCAATTCGCTCATTACCCAGCTGTCCCCATGATCCACGGAGTTTCAGATAAGAAACTACATTGTTGCTGAACCATGGCTCCTCGGAGATAACCCAACCAGCGGATACTGAAGGGAAATAACCCCAGCGGCACTCCTTTGCGAAACGGGAAGAACCGTCAGCACGGAAGTTGACCTGAAGCATGTAGCGATCCTTGAAGGAATACATCAGACGGCCGAAAGCAGACTGGTAGGCATTATGTCCTGCGGATCCACTGTTGAACTGGAAGTCCTCGGGACCGATATTCAGGTAAGGATAATTGTCCAGCTGGAATTTGTTACGGCTTGCGCCAAGGTTCTCCCACTCGTAGGTATAGCCCTCGTAACCGACCATGGCATTAACCGAATGAAGACCGAACTTCTTACCATAGTTCGCGTAGGCCTGGTAGGTGTAGGAGTGATTGTCGTTCCTGGTTTCAGACAGGTCAGTAGTCTTATGGAACTGGTTGGTGCTTATCGATCCATCAGCCTTTCTTTCAACGGCAACTGCCTTTGCGAAAGTCTTGCCCTTGGTGAAAGAGAAACGAGGGGCGAAGATCGTCGTTACGGTAAGGTCCTTGAAGGGCTTGATATCGAACTGGATCTTCCCTCCCATTTTGTAGTACTGAGTGTTGGAAGTACCTCCCTTGTCGATGGATGCTATGATGTTACCTCCGTCCTTGACGTCAGCGTAGCTTCCATCCTCCCAGAAAGGACAATAGATAGGAGAAATAACATAGGTGAAATACATCACGTTGTTGTTGGAAGGGGAAATCGACTCGCTCTTGGAGAAATCCAAATCGACATTTGCCTTCAACCACTTGGTAACCTGCCAGTCATTGTTCAAACGCCCGGCATACCTCTCATAGCTTCTATTGTCATAATAACCGTCACCTTTCTGATAGTTCATCGTGAACTTGGTCTTCAGGTTATCCTGGCCACCGTTGATGCTGATGGTATGCTGCTGATGGGATGTGGTCTTCTTCAACACGACATCCAACCAATCTGTGGAAGGATAGTGGTAAGGATCGGAAGCGTTCTTCGAAGGATATTCATTGATGTATTCCTCTGTGAACTCGGAAAAAGGACTAGAAGCACCATCGTTGTACTTGAGGTCGTTGACGGTCTTCATCCAATCGACGGCACCGACCATCTTAGGCTTTGCGGTAGGCTTGTCGATTGCGTAGTAATAGTTGTAATCCACAGAGAACTTGTTCTCCTGGGCACGACGGGTGGTGATCAGGATGACTCCTGCAGCTGCCCTCGATCCATAGATGGAAGCTGAAGCGGCATCCTTAAGGACCGCTATGTCCTGAACATCTTCAGCGACAACATCGTTGATCGATCCTGGAACACCGTCGATAATGACCAGAGGGTCATTCGTGGACATGGTGGTGACACCATGGATCCTGATGGTACCCTGCGATCCGGGTGCACCTCCTGAACGGGTAACCTGCAGACCGGCGATCTGGCCCTGAAGGGCGGTCGAAAGCATAGTCTGTGAACGTTCAGTGACTGTTTCACCACGTACGCTGGAAATGGATCCGGTGAGGTCTCCTTTACGGGCCGTACCGTAACCGATGGCCACGGCATTGTCCAAAAGGTTAATGTCAGTCTCAAGGACAATGTCGATCACGCTTTGTGAACCGACTTTGATCTCTGTCGTCTTGAATCCGATTGAAGAGATTCTAAGTGTGTTCCCCGCAGCTGCAACCAGGGAGAAATCACCGTTCTCATCGGCAATCGTTCCCTTTGTAGCATCTTCGACGAGCATGATGCTGGCTCCGATTATGGGCTCACCATTCACGTCTTTGACAGTTCCCCGGATATTGTTCTGTGCAGACATGGTAAGCCACGTTCCGCATAAGAGCAGACCGGTCAACAGCACTTTGAGCGCTGAAAAGACTTTTTTTGCATAAAAAATGAGAAGTTATTATGGGTTTGTAAAGTTCGATTTTATACCGTTTTTCGGGATTTTGGTTAATAATAGCAATTAAAAATGAATAATCATTAAAAAAGCTTAATAATCGGC
>CAMHFA010000119.1 GCA_946184255.1 uncultured Bacteroidales bacterium | reverse complement strand
ATGCATCCCCCTGAAACTGACGGAGAAATGGGTCCTGCCTTTTATAATTGGGCCGACTATGTGTAGTTTGTCATTGAGCATCCCTATCCCTGCACATCCACCGATCTTGCAATCATTCCCTTCAATGGTATTCACATCTATTATCCCGGAGGCTCTGCCTCCGAAGCGGGCTGGAAACGAGCCCTTGTGAACGGTTGCGGATTCGACGACCTCTTCCTGGAACACTGAAAACAGTCCCAGCATGTGGCCGGGACTGTAGATCGGTATTCCGTCCAGCATGATGAGATTCTCATCAGGGCCACCTCCGCGGACATATAATCCTGAGAATCCCTCGGCCCCCGGTTTGATCCCGGGGAGAAGTTGGATCGTTTTCATCAGGTCGCTTTCCCCAAGAAATGATGGAGTTTCACTGACAATGGCACTTGATAGTTCAATAAAGCCGGTACCTGCTTTTGGTACCCTGTACTTCTTTGCCGCAGAGACCTTTGCCTCCTTCAATACAACTGTTGTGTCTTTTTGGGTTTGAGCCGTTGATGCCATGCAGATGGTTAAAACCAGAAGAGTAGCCGGCGCCCTGAAGTTTTTCATGATTATTGCAGGTTTGACCCGAAGTTGGGAGTTTTTTTCGTCCTTCCCTTCGACTTGGCAGGGGTTTTTATTAAATTTGTATTCATGGCAAAAAAGATTATTGAATATCTTTTTGTTTTATGTGCATTCATCCTTCCGGTTGCCTTTCCAGGTTGCCGGATGAAACCTGCTGAAGAACCGCCTGAAACGACACAGGCCGTGCTCCCTGCCGAGGGCTTTTGGTCGGATTCCCTGAATGTCGTTCAGGAGAGTGTCAAGGAAGGGGAGACGTTCACATCATTGATGACCCGGCTGGGTATGGACCATGAATCCGCTTTTTTGCTTGCCCAGGCTTGTGTCTCTGTCTTTGATGTACGGAAAATGAGGGCCGGGAACACCATCATGGCCTACTATGGTGATTCAGGAAAGGCTCCCAAGTACGTTGTCTATGAGCATGACAAGATTCACAGGACGGTCTTCAAGACTGCCGATTCACTAGCTGTCTGGAACTATTCCAGGCCAGTGGGAACCACTCTTGAATTCTCTGATGTTACAATCCATTCCTCTCTGTGGAATGACATGGCTGCCGCAGGTGCTCCGGCCTTCCTGATTGTCTCCCTGTCTGAGATTTATGCCTGGTCGGTCGATTTCTTCGCCCTACAGCCAGGGGACCGTTTCAAGATTTTGTATCAGCAGAAAAGCTGTGAAGGAGAGATCATAGCCGTTGACACGATCTACTACGCGGAGTTCATCAGCGGCGACACTATGGTTCCTGCAATCATGTACGACCAGGGAGACGGAGGGAACATCTATTGGAAACAGGATGGAGAGAGTCTGAGAACGGCTTTCCTCAAGGCTCCGCTTAAGTTCACCAGGATCAGTTCGGGCTTCTCCTATCACCGCAAGCATCCGGTTACAGGGAAGGTCAAGGCTCATACGGCTGTGGATTATGCGGCTCCGACAGGAACTCCGGTCATGACTATAGGTGACGGCACTGTGCTTAGTGCTGGATGGACCAACGGGGGAGGAAGGACGGTCAGGATAAGACACAATTCCTCTTATACTACATCCTACATGCACCTTTCCCGTTTCGGGAAGGGTATAAAGGAGGGGGCAAAGGTCCATCAGGGCGACGTAATCGGTTATGTGGGTTCAACCGGAGTTGCTACAGGCCCCCATCTTGATTTCCGGGTCTGGAAGGACGGCACTCCAATCAATCCGTTGAAACTGGAGTCTCCTTCAGCCGAACCGATCCGTCCGGAGAACCTCTCCGCCCTGGACTCTACCTTCAATGTGTATAAGCATTTAATAGATTCATTGACAATAAGATAACGACATGAGAATACGATCAAGGCTTATTTCCCCCCTGCTTGTACTTGTACTGCTCGTCTGCAGTTCAGTCCCGTCATGGGCGGTTTTCAACGAGAAAAACCTGGCCCAGACGCTTCAGGTCCTTCGCTATGAATTGAGCAGGGCCTACATGCAGATGTCGCAAAACCAACTGGCTTATGAGAAGCAGGATGAAAAGCAGCATGAGGATCTCATTAAACTGGTCAACAGTTGCAACGAGCTTTCCCTTATGCTCTATTCACAGAAGCAGGACTTCACCTTTGACCTTACCTATGCATTACAGCAGGTGACGGACCAGTACCATGGCTTCACCCAGAAGAGGATGCCTTACGACAACATCATTTCGTATTTCGATGTTGAAATCGACAGGTATGACCGTCTGGTCAGGGCGTTGAAAAACCTGCCACCTGTTAAGGATGATACGGACAGCCTTACCACCACCCCTTCTTTCGTCGATTTACTGGCCTTTACTTTCCACATAAGGAATCTTCCCAATGTCTCCTATGCCATGGAACACGCTGACGACCCTGATCATTCTGACCATGAACATGAATTCGGTGAGGACCATGATCATGATCATAAACTTGATTTCCAGCTGGACAGCTTGGCGATGGTGGATAGGGACAGTTGTATTTTCTTCGCTTCAAAGATGCTCAAGATGTTCACTGACATCCGTGATCACATGGTTGAGGACAATGAGCATTACTCCACTACCGATTCCCGGCTAAAGGAGGCCTATGATTATGCGCAGGAGCGTTACAAGCTGGTACAGAAGAAGATATTCGTCGATGGGCAGAGAAACTACTTATACATCCTTACCCATCTCAGAGGTTCAGTCAAAAAGGCCGTTTCTGATTTCCGTGACAAATATGGCCGTGATTATTTTGATAACAAGGTCAAGAGTGAGTGGAGAGGCCCTATCGTGCTTGGTTTCTCATTCATAATCCTGGTGTATCTCGCCTTGGCATCGTTGATAGGACTATTGTCAGTAAAGTCATTAAAAAACAGGGTGGGAGCATTCAAGAAACAGGGTTTCGCCAACAGGGAGTTCTCTGTGATAATCCTCATCTCGGTTATTGTTTTCGTCCTGCTTCTTTTGCTGGCAAGGCTGCATCCGAAGATTGCCACTCACTTCTTCCTGATGGCATCCTCGCTTCTTGTGGAATTCTGCATCCTTTTGATCGCCATCATGGTGTCGCTCCTTATCCGCTGTACTGGAGCCCAGATCGACAACGGATTCAGGATCTACACTCCCGTGCTGCTCATGGGACTGCTTATCATCGCTTTCAGGATCATATTCATACCTAACAGCCTGATCAACCTGATCTTCCCTCCTTTGCTGCTGGGATTCGGAATATGGCAATTGGTTTCTTTTTACAACAATTCGTCAAAGGTACCGTCAGTTGACAGGAATCTGTCAATCGCATCGCTGGTAGTCACGGTTCTGACCCTCATACTGTCCTGCTGTGGTTATGTACTGATGGGCCTGCAACTCTACATCTGGTGGATTTTCCAGCTGACCGTCCTTCAGTTCATCCTGGCTGTAAGGAATCTGGTAGGAAAGTATCGCCGCAAGAGGGTTGACACGCTTGTCAGGGCATACAGGCTCAACCATATGTCAGAGATTGTCGGAAATGAGAAAGGCAATTATATCCTAGTAACCTGGTTCTACGATTTCATGGATATGGTTATGATTCCTCTGCTTACCCTGCTGTCGATCCCCTTATGTATCATGTTGGCATCCAGGGTATTCGACCTTACTCAGATTTGCAGGCAGGCTATAGTGGCCCCGTTCCTGAACACCAGTTTTATTAGCCTGTCCCTCTATAAGATCCTCGTAGCAGTCGGACTCTTCTTCATATTCAGGTTCATTGAATACCTTGCTACCTCTCTCTACCGTATCTATAAGATCCGGTCTAAGATCAGCAAGTCCGCAACAGGTCTTCTCCGGGAAAACGAAGTAAACCTTACCTTGGCCAACAACATTATTTGGCTCCTTGTGTGGGGAATTTACCTCATCTCGCTTGTGGGGTTGCTTAATGTACCTACCAAGTCAATGTCAATGATAGCCACCGGACTTGCCGCAGGTCTGGGATTCGCAATGAAGGACATTCTCAACAATTTCTTCTACGGGGTCCAGCTCATGTCGGGGAGGCTGCGTGGAGGTGATACCATCGAGTGCGACGGAATCCGTGGAACCGTGGATAACATCAGCTACCAGACGACTACCATTAGGGCAGTTGACGGCAGCCTGATAGCTTTCCCGAACAGTACCCTGTTCTCAAAGACATTCAAGAATCTCACGCGAAGCGATTCCTATGAATATATTCCCCTGGACATCGGGGTTGCCTATGGAACGGATGTGGACCACGCTAGAAAGGTCATCCTCAAGGCTCTGAAGCCGCTTTGCAAGCCGGACAAGTTCGGCCGTGATGTGGTCAAACCGAGTTATGGGATACAGATAGTCCTGGACAACTTCGGTGACAGCAGCCTTAACCTGAAGGTCAAGCAGTTTGTCCTTGTGGACCAGCGCTACCTTTTCCTTTCAAAGGCGAATGAATTGATTTACAAGGCACTTGCGGAGAATGGAATAGAAATACCTTTCCCTCAGCGTGACGTTCACATAAAGCAGTAGATCATGGTAAACATGGCGATATTCGTGTCCGGCGGAGGCACCAATTGTGAAAACATAATCAAGTATTTCGATGGTTCGGAAGTTGCCCGGCCGGTCCTGGTCATCAGCAACAAGGCCGGTGTCGGCGCGATAGGGAAGGCAGAGCGTCTTGGAGTGCCGACAAGGGTGATCGGGAAGGCCGGATTGAACGATCCCGAAGTCATCCTGCCGTTGCTCAAGGAGTTTTCAGTTGATTTCATTGTCCTTGCCGGTTTCCTCCTTGT
>CAMHFA010000118.1 GCA_946184255.1 uncultured Bacteroidales bacterium | reverse complement strand
GAAGATACCGGCCGATTTTCGGGGTGTCAATCGGATCGCATGGATTATCCATCCGGTCCCCTTCCATAACCAGCCAGTCGAAGAACGACCTGAAAGCACTCAACTGTCTGGATTGGGAGCGTTTTGAAATCTTATTGTTGATGGCAAGATAGTCAAGCACGTCCTGGGTGGTCACCTGGGCGGGTTCAACTCCCAAGTACGAGAAAAGGGATTCCAGATCGGAGGAATATGCCTCCACAGTGTTATGGGACATAGCCCGTTCAATTCTCAGATAGTAGGAATAATCCGAGAGTATCTTGTGTGTAAGGTCCATTATAGAGTTTTGTATTTCTTTCCGTATTCAAGTTGCTGGGCGAGAAAATCATCGACCGGGGCTATCTCAAAGTCAACCACCAGTCCATCCCTTATGATTGGAACAATTTCAGGGTTGACAAAGCCTCCATAAGGCTTGAGCCCCAATGAGAGATACCTTTCACGAGCCTCCCTGTGTAGTTCGGGGTCTATTTCAACAGCATAGTTCTCAACAAGGTTCTTTCCTGCCTCATAGTCCCCTTCCGACTTGATCCTTTGTATTTCAGCGAGAAGACTGGCAAACAGCCCTCTCAGGGCAGCAAAATCATTCACCTTGAAATAGGTCTTGCCATCTCTCGTTTTCTTCTCAATCACATTCCTCTCACGGCCCTTTTCATAGCACCATTCGGCTATCAGCTTCCGGTTCTGCATGTGGGATTCGGTGTTTTTCCGGCCAAGTTCCAGCCTTGAAAACTGGACGAAGATCCCATTGCGGATATAGGATGAATATGATGGCTTCCAGGCCTGGTCATCAGGCATTATCCCCAACTCGACGAGTTTGGGATCTGCAATGTAATACAGTGCGAACAAGTCTGCCCTGGCCTCCTCGAGGGTGCTCTGGTACTCCCCAAGCGCAGTAGCTGATACTCCAGGGAGCAACTGCCCTGAACCATGGCCGAGACATTCGTGAAGGTCGGTGTGAATCTCTGAAGCATAGTCACCGTACTTTCTGTAGGAATCGATTTCTTCCCGGTCGAAAGCGAATTCTTCCAGAGCGCTTCTGGGGGCCTCGAGGGCAGCCTTGTCATAGGCATGGGTGACATTCGAGATAGTCACCGACTTTGAGCCGTGTTCCTTTCTGATCCAGTCGGCATTGGGCAGGTTTATCCCAATTGGAGTAGTTGGATAAGATGCACCTCCAAGGGTCACGGCGTTTATTACCTTTGCAGAAACTCCTTTCACTTCAGGTTTCCTGAAACGGGGATCTACTGGAGAATGGTCCTCGAACCACTGGGCATTTGCGCTCAAGGTTTCAGTCCTGGCAGAAGCCTCATGGTCCTTGATATTCACATAGCCTTCCCACGTAGCCTTACGGCCTAGGGGGTCATCATAGTCCTCTATGAAACCGTTGATGAAATCGACTGTCCCTGATGTATCCTGAAGCCAGAGGATGTTGAACTCGTCCCAGAGTCTGAGATCCCCGGTCCTGTAATACTCTATCAAAATCTTCAACGCCTTCTTCTGCCTCTCGTTCTCAGCACATTCTGCCGCCAGGGAGAGCTCGGAGCAGATCCTGTCAATCGCGGGACCGTAAAGACCTCCGGATTTCCAAGCCTTCTCCTTTACGATGCCGTCTTCCTTGACAACCTTTGAATTCAGGCCATAGGAGACCGGGCGTGGATCGTCAGGCAACTCTATTCCAGCATAGTAAGCCTCAACCTCATCCCGAGTCACCCCCTCATAGAAATTAACCGATGAAAGGACTACGATATCACCCTCGGAAGAGACTGATCGCCTAACGGGGCAGATTTCCGGGGAATATATTGCTTCGAGCAACTGCTCGTCAAGGCATCCGGAGGAAGTCATCAGGATGCGGAAATAGTCTATGCTGCAGTCAGGTAAGAATTTGGTTTCTGCATAGTGATGATGGAATCCTCCGGAGAAGAACAGGCGTTTTGCATAGATTACAAAGTCCTGGAATTCAGGGCAGTCCCTGTCTCCATGATAATTCTCAAGAATGTTTTCAACGGCATGCCTTACAGGGAGATTCCACTTGCAATACTGGTCCCAGGTAATGTCACGGCCGGTTTTAGCCGCTTCGGAAAGATGGTAGGCATATTCCTTCTGGCGAAGGCTAAGTCCCTCCCATCCAGGCACTTCGAAACGCATTACCTTTATGTCGGCGAATTCGTCAATGACGGTCTTCATGATGTAAAGATAGTCAATATTCAGGAATTATTCTTAAATTTGTAAGACATACCAGATAGACAGCGACTTACTATGAACATCGTCAGAATAATCATGAGATTACTCAGGGCAACAGCCATCTTCGCAGGAGCTGTACTCTGTTTCTCGTGCGTTGAGAAGGACGAAAACTTCGGCATCAAGGAACAGGAAGGCGTTTCCTATAAATATCCAGGCAACAGGATCGGACACATCGAAACCCGTAGGGTGCTGCTTTTCTATGAATGCGGTTTCAATTCCCTCTACAGCTACCTTTCCCAGAACATGGAAGATGATCTGGAAAAAGGTTATCTCCCTAACGGCGGAAGGAACGAGGACGTTATCCTTGTTTTCTCCAAGTTTGCGAAAAATGCCAACTACAAGGACGTACCATCCTATCTCCGAAGAATATACAAGAATTCAGAAGGAGAGGTAGTCTCAGACACACTTAAGACGTACCCAACTTCCATGGTTGCCTCTTCAGGAGAGACCATGAGGGAAGTCCTGTCCTACATCAAGGTGACATTCCCAGCCAAGGGCTATGGAATGGTTTTCTCCTCCCACGGTTCCGGATGGCTGCCGGCAGGCTACTATAACAATCCATCGACTTTTGAAAGGGACCACCGTTATTCAAGTGGTGCAAAGTATTCAAAAAGGTTGTCCGAAAGTGACATTCCCGTTGGAAATATGGAAACAGACGATCCTTTCGCAGGGATGGTTAGAAGCCTAGGTCAGGACAAGATGTCTTCAGGCGACGTTGAAATGTCTGTCTCGGAGTTTGTATCCGGGATACCTTTCCATCTGGACTACCTTCTGTTCGACATGTGCTTCGGGGGTGGAGTGGAAGTGATCTACGGACTCAGGGACAAGGCAGACTATCTGGGTGTGTCCCCCGCAGAAGTCCTTGCCGCCGGCATGTACGACTACACCAAGCTGACCACTTTCCTTCTCAAGGGTCCCACACCCGACCTCACAGGACTCTTCAAGGATTCATTCGACAGATACGACAAACAAAGCGGAGTTTACCGTTCCGCCACGGTAACCCTAGTCAAGACCGATGAGTTCGAAGGTCTCACTTCGGTCTGCAAGAGGCTGGTGGAAAAGTATTCTTACGCCATCAGTCACGCCCCCACTTCCAGGATACAGGGCTATTTCAGGTTGAACCGGCACTATTTCTACGATCTCGAGGACACCTTCGTCAAATGCGGGGCATCAGAAGAGGACCTTTCTGAATTGAGGAATGCCATTGACAGGACCATTGTCTACAAGAACGCCACACCGTCCTTCCTCGGGGAATTCGACATCAAGACCTATTCCGGCTACAGCATGTATCTGTCTTGCGATGGAACATCCCTGCTGAACTCCTATTTCAAGCAGGAAGAATGGAATAAGGCTGTCGGTCTTGTCAATTAATTTTATTATTCATATCTTTGCCAGCCAATTAAAAGCGCCCAGGCGTTTTTGGTGCAATGGGGCCCCGGCCAGCCCGGGGTTGAGTAACACATTTTTTATAAAACAACAATGAAGCATTTTGAAATTAACGGCAAGATCCGCGAGGTCGGAAACAAGGCCGTAATCAAAGCCATCCGCAAGCAGGGCCTTGTTCCTTGCAACCTTTACGGACAGGGAATGGAGAACGTTCTCTTCACAGTTTCTGACAGGGATCTCCAGGGCATCACCAACACTCCCGCATCTTACATCATCGACATCAAGCTTGACAACGGCCAGACCTACATGGCAGTCGTTCATGAGCTCCAGTTCCATCCTGTAAAGGACAACTGCCTCCATGTTGACTTCCTCGCAGTCTCCGAAGACAAGCCTATCGCCATCAAGGTTCCCGTCGTGGTCAGCGGCCACCCTGTGGGAGTCCAGAAGGGAGGTAAGTTCGTCCTCGTCTCCAGGGCTATCCGTGTCAGCGCCCTCATGAAGGATCTTCCCGACACTCTCAATGTCGACGTGACGAAGCTCGATATCGAAAAGAGGATCGTCGCCGGTGACATCAAGCTTGACAACGTGACCGTGGTCTCCCCTAAGGACACCATCATCTGCACCGTCAAGTCTACCCGTAACATGACCCAGGTAGCTGATGAGAATGCTGAAGGCGCTGAAGGCGCTGCTGAGGCCTAAGAGCTATCGGGATCCTGAAGACAATCCTGGCATGAACTACCTTGTCGCCGGACTTGGAAACATTGGCGCTGAGTACGCTTCTACCAGACATAATTCAGGTTTTATGGTATTGGATGCCTGGGCTCAGGCATCCAATGTCTGTTTCAAGACCGAACGCTATGGAGACATGGCGGAAGTGTCGTTCAAGGGCAGGAAGTTCTACCTCCTGAAGCCGTCCACCTACATGAATCTCAGTGGCAATGCCGTCAGGTACTGGATGGGAAAGCTGAAGCTTCCCCTTGAGAACCTCATTGTGGTGTGCGACGACATCAACCTGCCTTTCGGTACAGTAAGGATGCGCAAGAGCGGAAGTGACGGCGGCCATAACGGACTGAAGGACATCGAGGCCTGCCTTGAAAGCAACGATTGGGCCCGGATCAGGATCGGAGTCGGCAACAACTTCTCGAAGGGAAATCAGA
>CAMHFA010000117.1 GCA_946184255.1 uncultured Bacteroidales bacterium | reverse complement strand
GATAAATGCCCTGGCAGCGTCCACAACAGAGCTGTCCGATGTCATCATCCTGAACATGGGCACACCGGCGACTGAATAAATTCCTATGAAGAACAACCCGATCCCCATGCTCCATATGAAGGTCCATTTGACGGATTGTGAAACCGCGAACCTGTCTTTACGTCCGAAGAATCTTCCGACAAGCGCTTCTCCCGCGAAGGCAAATCCGTCGGTGAAGTAGGAGAAAATCAGCATCAGTTTCATCATGATGGAACACATCGCAAGGTAGGTGTCTCCGAATCTTGCAGAGATGGCAGTGAAGGCCAGATACACGGTCATCAGGCATAGCGACCGGATGAACAGGTCCCCGTTGACTGTGAAAAATTGTTTCAAGTAGTTATGCTGCTCACTGTCGGACACTGCTTTCTCCTGATGGCGTTGCTGAAACGATGAGATAACAATCTTGCTGTAGCGAAGAAGGATAATTGCAGTAGCGAACAGCAGACCGGAGTACTGGGCGATAAAGGTTCCCCAGGCTATTCCTGTAAAACCAATTCCATCGAATGTTGACCAGGGAAGACCGACTGCCAGGATGATGCTTGCCAATATGTTCACTCCGTTCACGACCACGTCGGTAAGCATCGAGCTGAAAGCATCCTGCATTCCGATAAACCACCCTCTTAGGGTCATAAGGCTCAAGGTGGCTGGTGCAGCCCAGATCCTGATGTAGAAGTATTTGAGTGCCAATGACCTGACCTCATCTGAACAATCGACGAAAAGGAATATGAATTTCTGGAACGGCCATTGGATCAGAATCAAAAACACGGAGATAATGAGCGCAGCACCGATTCCCCGAAACAGGTTGGCGCCACACTCATGCCAGTCTTCGCGTCCGAATGCCTGAGCGGTAAGTCCACCGGTTCCGGCCCTGAGGAAACCGAAATTCCAGTACATCATGTCGAACATCAGGGAGCCGACGGAGATTCCTCCTATCAAAGCTGCAGCTGAGGTGTCAAGGTGGCCGGCGATGGCCATGTCCACCATTCCAACCAGAGGGATGGTCAGGTTGGCAAGGATGCTCGGCAAGGCGAGACGGAATATTTCCTTGTTCAGCGGGCTCAATCTTACTTGAAGTATTTTCCTACAACAGGCAGGGATGAGAGGGGAAGGTCACGCCAGACTATCACAGCGCAGAAGACAAGTATGAGTGCCACGTTGACGGCTAGCGCCGCCCAGGTACTGAGATGACCGTTGGCCAGAACCATTCCGTAATAAAGGACTGCTGCGACTATGGTATAGATGGCAATGTCCAACAGGGGATAATCAATCCTGTACTTCTTCTGACCCACGAAATAGGAGAGCAGGGTGGCTGTTCCATACCCGCCGACTCCAGCCCAGGCACAAGCCATGTAACCTATCTTGGGAATGAATATGAAGTTGATAGTGAACAGCACAAGGCAGCCTATTCCCGAGAAGACCGCACCCCAGAGGGTCTGGTCAGTGAGTTTGTACCAGAAAGAGAGGTTGAAATACACTCCCATCAGGATTTCCGCCACCATGACAATAGGGACTACCTTCAAACCAACACGGTAATCTGCTCCGATGATATACTTCAGGATGTCCATTAAGCCAATGACGCAGAGGAATGCGAGAAGGGTGAATATGATGAAGTATTTCATCGCCTTGGCATAAGTCTCCTTGCTGTCCCTTTCAGAGGAACTGCCGAACACGAAGGGCTCATAGGCATAGCGGAAGGCCTGGGTTATCATTGCCATGATCATGGCAATCTTGATGCATGCACCATAGATTCCAAGTTGAGCAGCACCGTCCTCTCCCTTGTACACGTAGGGAAACATGATCTGGGAGGCAGTCTGGTTAAGGATTCCTGCGATGCCAAGGACCAGGATCGGCCAGCTGTAGGAGAGCATCCGCTTCATGAGGCTCCAGTCAAATCCGGCCTTGAATCCCTTCAGTTCCTCGATGAAGAACAACGTCATGAAGGCGGTGCAGAAGAGGTTGATGTAGAAGACCCATCCTACCTGGATGCCGTTGTCGTATATTCCAAACGGATTGAGTCCGAGTTTCGGCAGGAAGACGAAGTAGGTGAGGTTGAGGAAAATGTTCAGGAAAATGAATCCGAGTTTAAGGGCTGCGAACTTGATGGGGCGCTTCTTGTACCTCAGATAGGCGTACGGGATGCACTGGAAGGCATCGATAGCCACTGTAAGGGCCATGGTCCAGATATAATCCGGATGGTCAGGATAACCCATGGCCGAGGAAATGGGCTTGAGGAAACCTACGACCAGGGCCACGAAAAGAACGGATGTCGTCAGGACAGCGGTCAGTATCGTCGAATAGACTTTTTCAGGATTCTCTCCTTCCTTGTTAGAATAGCGGAAGAAGGTGGTTTCCATACCATAGGTCAGGATCACCAGCAGAAGGGCCGTGTAGGCATAGAGGTTCGTAACCACTCCATAGCCTCCACTCGATGCATTGATGACATAGGTGTAGAGGGGAACCAGGAGGTAGTTAAGGAACCTTCCTATTATGCTGCTCAGGCCGTAGATAGCAGTGTCCTTGGCCAAGGATTTCAAGTTTGCCATTCGCTCAGTCGTTTGACATTGCTAAGATAGCAATTATTCTCTTATCTTTGCAGTGCATTATGAGTCTGTATTCTTATTTCAGGATCTCTAAACCTTCTGCAGAGAAGGTACCCCAGGACCTTGTCCAGGGGGAATACAAGCGACTTAAAAACCGCACTTTCTGGGGCGTCACAGCAGCCTATGCGCTTTACTACGTCTGCCGGATGGCAATGGCTGTCGTAAAGCAGCCTTTGATAGACGGAGGCATATTCAGTGCTGCACAACTGGGAATCATCGGTTCCGCCTTCTATTTTGTGTATGCTTTCGGAAAGTTCGCCAACGGATTCATTGCAGATTACTGCAACATCCGCCGCTTCATGGCCACGGGTCTTCTTGTCTCGACGGTTGTGAACCTTTTGATGGGAGTCCTGGGACTGGCACATGGATGGTGGGGACTGCCATCGGCCGCGCTTTTTTTCATCTTCTCCTTTGTCTGGGGAGTTAACGGCTATTGCCAGTCAATGGGAGCTCCTCCTGGGGTGATTAGTCTTTCAAGGTGGCTTCCGCTCAATCGCAGGGGTACCTACTACAGCATCCTGAGTGCAACTCCGTATCTCGGGAAGTCTCTGTCTGTGTTCTTCCTAGGGCTGGTGGTCGGTTGGATAGGATGGGAATATGGTTTTATCTTCTCTGCAATCGCCGGTGTCATCGGTTCTGCTATTATACTGATATTTGTTTCTGACACTACCGAGAGCCGTGGTCTTCCGCCTATCCAGGAATTGACAGGGGATGAGCCTCGTAAGTCCGATTCGCTCCCCACCAAGGAGCATCAGAAGATGGTTGTCAGGCATCCGGGAATATGGATCATCGCCCTCTCCAGCGCTTTCGTCTATATCACACAACACGCAATCAGCGAATGGGGTGTACTGTTCCTTCAGAAGGGTAAGGATTATTCCCTTGCGTCAGCCACCCAGATCATAGCCTTCTCCGAAGCCTTCGGAATCGCCGGAACGGTTCTCGCCGGTTGGCTGTCGGACAGGGTGTTCAAGGGCAATCGATTTATTCCTGTTCTGATCTCCGGAATAGTCTGCCTTGTTGCACTGGCGGCATTTCTCTTTACCCAAGGAAATTATGTAATGAATATAGTTTACGTGGCAGTGTTCAGCCTTGCTATCGGTGTGGTCTATTGCACGGTGGCAGGTTTGATGGCCCTGGACATAGTGTCCCGGAAGGCAACCGGGGCCGCACTCGGAATGGTAGGCCTGGCCAGCTATGCAGCTGCGGGCATTCAGAATGTGGTAAGCGGTTTCATGATCGGAGCAGGGGACTTCGATTTCCGCCCTGTTTCTGTCTTCTGGTTGATAGCCTGCCTGCTATCGTTTATGATTCCGGTGCTGTCTTGGCGCCTACTTAAAAGACAATCGATTTAAATGATGCGCGGATTCTGGACTGTTTTGATGCTCGTTTTTTCGAACATTTTCATGACATTCGCATGGTACGGCCACCTGAAACTCAGCGAGATGAAGATCTCAACCGGCTGGCCTTTGATCCTTGTTATACTGTTCTCCTGGGGGATAGCTTTTTTTGAGTACTGTCTTACCGTCCCTGCCAACAGGATTGGTTTTATTTCCAATGGAGGTCCCTTCAACCTGCTTCAGTTGAAAGTGATCCAGGAAGTCATTTCCTTGACGGTATTCTCCTTCATAGTGCTGTTCGTATTCAAGGGACAGTCCATCCAATGGAACCATATAGTAGCTTTTGTCTGCTTAGTACTGGCTGTTTTCTTCGTGTTCTTGAAATAAGAGGCTATCGGTGGTCAAGGTTATCATATTGGATTTCGACGGAACCCTTGGTGACACCAGGGCAAACATCGTTCTAACGATGCAGCAGACCCTGCAGAGGAGAGGGTATCCGGTAGCTGACGAAGATACTATAGCCGCAACGATTGGACTGCCACTAGAAAAAGGGTTCAGACAGTTGCTTGGCGGTATTTCAGATGCTGAGACAGCTGCATGCGCCTCTACTTATCGGGAAGTATTCGAAATAAATAAGAAACTGTTGATCCCCAAGTTGTTCCCCAAGGTTAGAGAGACCCTTGCCGAACTGAAGGAAGAAGGATATGTCCTGACCATAGCATCATCCAGGAGCTCCAGATCATTGAAAGGCTTCCTTTCCGATATGGAGATTGAAGGTTACATCACCTATATCTTGGGTGCTGACAATGTCCGCTTGGCAAAGCCTGATCCGGAACCTGTGTTGAAGACACTCTACGACC
>CAMHFA010000116.1 GCA_946184255.1 uncultured Bacteroidales bacterium | reverse complement strand
AGATCCACGATGGCTTCACCATCAAGGACGGTCACCCGACATTCAACAAGACCTATTCAGATCCTGTCGATGCCCGCGAGTTTGCCGCCAGCTTGATCAAGCGCCAGTATCGTGAGGGTTATGTACTTCCTGAAATGCCCGAATAATCTCTTAAATTCAATTTTATAATGAAGAAGATTTTGCTTTTTGCCGCATGCGCTGCCGCAGTTATGTGCCTGGCATCATGCAAGAACAAGAAGGCCGCACCTGCTGCTGAAGAAACCAGCACTGTGCCCGCTTACGAAGTAGTAGAGAAACCCCAGGTCGACCTGGCAGGATTCCCTGTAGACGACGAAGGATATATCGTTATTTTCGATGGAACTTCCCTCAATGGTTGGAGAGGCTACGGCAAGGATAATGTCCCTGCCCGCTGGACAATCGAAGACGGCTGCCTGAAGTTCACAGGCACCGGAGCCGGCGAATCACAGTCCGGTGACGGTGGCGACATCATCTTCGCCAAGAAGTTCAAGAACTTCGAGATGAAGTTTGACTGGAAGATCTCCAAGGGGGGAAACTCCGGAGTTTTCTTCCTCGCCCAGGAAGTTACTACCAAGAAGGAAGATGGCACAGTTCAGTACGAGCCTATTTACATCTCCGCCCCTGAGTACCAGGTGCTTGACAATGCCAACCATCCGGATGCAAAGCTTGGAAAGGACAACAACCGCCAGAGCGCTTCCCTGTATGACATGATCCCTGCAGTTCCCCAGAACCAGAATCCTTTCGGCGAGTGGAACAGCGGAAGCATCATGGTTTATCAGGGCACCGTAGTTCATGGCCAGAATGGCGAGAATGTCGTTGAATATCATCTCTGGACTCCCCAGTGGACCGAGCTTCTCCAGGCCAGCAAGTTCTCCCAGGAGAAATGGCCCCTCGCATTCGAACTGCTGAACAATCTCGGCGGCCCGAATCACGAAGGCTACATCGGCTTCCAGGATCATGGCAACGATGTATGGTTCCGTAACATCCGTGTCAAAATCCTCGACTAACGATGAAGCGTATCCTTATACTCTTGTCTGCAGTCGCACTGCTTGCCTGCTGCGCACAGAAGCCAGCTGAGCCCGTAAAGAAGGAGATCGGTCTCCAGCTCTACAGCATCAGGAGCGTCATCGGCAATCCTGAGCTCTACGCCGCAAATCACGAGGAAGCTTTCAAGGCCCTTGCAGAGATGGGCTACACCGCAGTCGAGGCTGCCAGCTACAATGATGGCAAACTCTACGGTGTCGATCCTGCACAGTACAAGGCTGACCTTGAGGCTGCCGGCCTGAAGTCACTTTCAAGCCACATCGGTCACAACCTCTCCCCTGAGGAGTTGGCTAGCGGCAACTTCGAAGAGTCAATGAAATGGTGGGACCAGGCAATCGCCGCCCATAAGGCTGCCGGCTGCAAGTACATCGTTACTCCCAGCTTCCGCATTCCCGAGACTCTCGAAGGCCTGAAGACCTATTGCGACTACTTCAACGAGATTGGCAAGAAGTGCGCTGAGAACGGCATCCTTTACGGCTACCACAACCATTCCCACGAGTTCAACAAGATCGAGGACAAGGTCATCTATGACTTCATGCTTGAGAACACCGATCCCAAGTACGTCTTCTTCGAGATGGACGTTTACTGGGCTTGCATGGGCCGTGCCTATCCGGTTGAGTACTTCAGGAAGTATCCCGGCCGTTTCACCATGCTCCACATCAAGGATCACCTTGAGCTTGGAGAAAGCGGAATGGTTGGCTTCGACGCCATCTACAACAACGCTGACGTTGCTGGCATGAAGGACTTTATCGTCGAGCTTGAGGGCTACACCAATGGTGATTGGAAGGAAAGCATCAAGATGTGCGCTGACTACCTTCTCAAGTCTGACTTCGTAAAGGAGTCCTACAACTAGTAGAATTCATTCCGAAGTGCAATTAAGGCAGAGCCAAAAATGGTTCTGCCTTTTTTATTAATAGGTTGAACTATTTTTAGTATATTTGAAAAATGATCCTAGGTCATGGAAAAGATATATCTTGAGAACATAACCCTGGATGGCAGACAGGTCGACATCCGGATCGCAGACGGATTGATCGCTTCGATCACTCCACATTCCGATGCTGCGCATGAAACGTTCCCTGATGAAGAAATAGTCAACTGCAATGGCAAGACAGCGATGCCTGGCTTTGTCAACATGCACACCCACGCAGCGATGACCCTCATGCGGGGAGTGGGAGAAGATATGGTTCTTCAAGACTGGCTCGACCACATCTGGTTCATAGAGTCCCACCTTGACGAACCCTTCGTCTATTGGGGTACAAAGGTAGCTGCACTAGAAATGATAAAGACCGGTACGACCACTTTCAACGACATGTACTGGTTCTCCCCTGTCGCCCGGAAAGCAGCGGAAGAAATCGGACTAAGGAATATGGTTTCATTCACATTCCTGGACAATTTCGACCAGAATGTTTCACGGCAACAGATGGAAAAATGCCTTGAGATGTTCGAGACAGTCCCTTCATGGGGGGCGATGTCTTCATTCGCAATAAGCATTCACTCAGTTTACACAGTCAGTGAATCCCTGATGCTCTGGGCAACCGAGTTCGCGCGGAAACATGGCCTCAAGATCCACATCCACGTCTCGGAAACCGAGAAAGAAGTCCTGGACTGCCGCAAGGCTCATGGAGGTCTCTCCCCTGTCGAATACCTGGATTCCCTTGGGATCCTCGGACCGGATGTGATTGCCGCCCATTCCCTCTGGCTATCCGACAAGGATGTTGAAATTATGGGAAGAAGGCACGTAAACTGCGTCCATAATGTCAATTCGAACCTTAAACTGGCATCAGGCTACGGATTCAGATGGCACGATCTGGTAGATGCGGGAGCCAATATCTGCCTTGGAACAGATGGGTGTGCTTCATCAAACAACCTCGACATGCTTGAGGCCATGAAGACTGCGGCCATAGTTCAAAAAGCCTGGTCAAACGACCCGACAATCCTACCGCTCCAGGATCTTATCGAGATGGCAACGGTCAACGGAGCCAAAGCCCTCGGAGTCCACACCGGAAAGATCGCAGAAGGTTGGGTAGCAGATATCCAGATAGTTGACACAGACAATTCCTTCTTCCTGTCCCCTGCTCCATTCCTCGCAAATTATGTATATTCAGCCCACAGTGATTGCGTGGTTTCGTTGATTTCCGGCGGGCGTTTTGTAATGCGTGACAGGGTTGTTCCTTCTGAAAGGGATATACTCAACGGTGGAAGGGCGGAACTTAAATTGATAGAAAGTTTGACACATAAATCATAATTGTCATGGACCCCAGACTAGAAAGAATACACAATGCAGCCGACTACCTCAAGGAACAGCTTGGTGAACGGAAACCTGTCGTAGGAATAGTGCTCGGGAGCGGCCTGGGAAAACTTGCCGATGAGGTCAAGGAGCAGCTTGTCATCCCCTACAAGACTATTCCGGGTTTTCCTTCTTCAACTGCGATCGGTCACAAAGGCAATTTCATTGTAGGGGAACTCGGTGGCAAGGAAGTCATCATGATGCAAGGCAGGATCCATTATTACGAAGGCTATTCCATGGATATGGTAACTTTACCCACCAGGGTAATGATCCTCGCAGGGATCAAATACCTCTTTGTATCCAACGCAGCCGGCGGGGTCAACTACAATTACAAGATTGGAGACCTGATGATCATTAAGGACCACATCTGCCAGCAGCCTAATCCACTTATCGGACCAAACATGGATGAGTTCGGACCCAGGTTCCCCGACATGACAAGGCCTTACGATCTCGGGCTCATCAAGAAGGCTGAGAGTATTGCCTCAGAGTTGGGAATAAAGGTCCACAAGGGCGTTTATTTCGGTGGTACCGGCCCTACCTATGAGACTCCTTCAGAGTACAAATACATACGCATCATCGGAGGAGACGTAACAGGAATGTCCACTATTCCTGAGGTGATTACAGCGAGGCATTCAGATATACCGGTCTTCGGTATGTCCGTGGTGACCAATGAAGCACATGATCACTATGCTGCTGACTACAAGAATGACGGCGAGGATGTTATCAGGGCTGCGGATGCAGCCGCAGACAAGATGTGCTCAATATTCAAAAAACTTATAGAATCCCTTTAATAATATGGCTAGATACATCAATATCATTTACTTCCTTTTCGCAGCATTCATCCTGTACTTCGGTATTGCCACCCTCCTTGGTGGAGAAGGCAAGCTTTGGGCGAATATCTGTATAGTGCTGATCGGTCTGTACTTCCTTTACAGGGGAATTGCCGTGACAGTCAATAACAGACGCCGTGCAGAAAGAGAAAGACTCATGGAGGAAGACAGGGGTAACGATCCCACTAACGCATAATTATATTCATATGGATTACGGATTCTTCAGGGTAGCTGCCGCGGTTCCCAGGGTGAAGGTTGCAGACGTGGATTTCAACCGGGAAGCAATCTGCCGGCTTATAGACAAGGTCGAAGCCGAAGGCACATCACTCGTTGTATTCCCGGAACTCTCAATCACAGGATATACCTGCATGGACCTGTTCGGCCAGGACCTTCTACTGGAGAAATCGGATGAGGCCGTGGGCAAGATCTGCTGGTACACCAGAGGCAAACACGTTACGGTGGTTGTCGGTGCTCCTGTCCGGTTCCGTGGAAGGCTTTACAACTGCGCAGTGGTCATCAAAAACGGAGGGATTAAAGGAATAGTTCCCAAGATCTATCTACCCACTTATGCCGAGTTCGACGAGAGCAGATGGTTCGCTTCAGGATCTGACTTCCTCTCCCCCGGTCGGCAGGTATCGGGCCGGTTTGTCGATGACGGCAGGAACTATTACAGGGATGGCT
>CAMHFA010000115.1 GCA_946184255.1 uncultured Bacteroidales bacterium | reverse complement strand
GAGAAGGTCATCATGGTGATGCCGAACTTGAAAGCGTCCGTCTGGCTGTATTGGTTTGTATTGTAAAGAAGGGCCGCAGGCTTGCTGTTGAATGGCAGCACATAGCAATGTTCGATCAGCATGGCGACCGGCAGGGAAAGGCTCATTGGCATGAAACCGAAGCGCTGTTCGACGCCCAGTGCTATGGGGACGAACACCATGGTACGGATGGTCTTGCTCTGGAACACCAGTCCTGAATACATCATCAGGAATGTCAGGATCACATACAGGACCCAGAACGGTGTACCGGAAGTGATTCCCATCGAATCGAAAGCAGCGTTCACCATAGTGCTCGGCAGGTCGGTAGCATTCAGTCCGCTTCCGAGAACGTAGGCTCCGGCCGAGAAGAGCATCAGGTGCCAGGGAATGTCAACGTCATTCCACTTCACGACACCTATTCCGGGAAGAAGTGCGAGGCAGGCGCCGAGCAATGCGACTATCGTCTCGTCGATGTTGTGGAAGGTTCCCTTAGTGACCCAAAGGAATAGGACGACTAGGAATATACAAACCGCCCTCCATTCCTGGGCACTCATCTTTCCCATTGAGTCGAGTTCTACCTTCAGTCGCTCGATACCTCCTTCGATCTGGGGATGCTGCTCTTCCTTCTTCATAGGGAAGAATATGTACATACCCACCAGCAGGCCAACGATCAATATAATGATACTCATGGGTCCTACTGCAACCAGCCAGTCGGCATAGCCGAAATCACACGATCCCAGGAAACCGGCAATCAAGGAGATAGCCAGCAGATGGGCACCGGAACCGGTATAGAAGGCATTGGCCCCGATGTTTACCTGGAACAGATTCTGGATTACGAGGTTTCGGCCAAAGTTGTTACGATGGCCATCAGAGGCCCCGTAAATGGCACAGATCACCATGAATATGGGGAGCATTATAGTGGCCTTGACAGTGGTTGCTGAAATGAAAGCAGACAGAACCAGATTGATTACAAGGAAACTCCAGAGCACCCCCTTCGCACTCTTTCCGAATTTAATGACAAATGCAAGCGCCAGACGTTTTGCAAACTGGGTCTTTACCAGCATCGAAGCCAGCACGAAACTCAGGATGTTCAGCCACATCACAGGATGACCGAGTTGGGCCAGAGCCTCCTTCTGGGTAGTCACATTGAACAGGACAACTCCCAGGATCAGCAGAAGGGATGTCAGGTAATTCGGCAACGCTTCAGTCATCCAAAGGATCAGGCTGGCCACGAAGATTGCCAGCATGGCATAGTTGGCGCGGATAAAACCATCGAACCCAAGGGCGTCCAGCCTCTTCTGTGCCGTGGCCGCCAGGGTTGTCTGGTTGAGATTGTCGATGAAGCCTATATGACAGAACCAGCATATCCAGACAAAGGCGGCGATAGCAAGAGGACCGCCAAGCCTGGCCATCCAGATCTCGAATTTCGATTTTTGCATTTTTGGCAGCTTCTCGACCTTGTAGTTGTTCATGTCCAGCGGATCGAACTGCGCCGCCACCTTTGTCTTGATATCTGTTTCCATAATTACTTCCAGTTCTTGTAAGGGTTCTTCATCAACATGGAGTTGAAGTACTTGGGATCGCCGGTGACCTCCTCGCCAAGCCATTCAGGCTTGTCGAAGGGCTCGTTCTCATCTGCAAGTTCCACCTCGGCGACGGTGAGGCCGTCGTTGTCTCCATAGAACTCGTCAACTTCCCAAGTGTGTACTCCGTCGGTGTTCTTGACAAGGTAACGGGTCTTGTCAATCACTCCGGGCTCGGCAAGGTCGAGAAGGGCCTTTACCTCGTCCACAGGGATTTCCTTCTCCCACTCGAAGCGGGCTGCACCGGAGGCATTGCCAATACCCTTGACAGTGATGAAACCTTTATCACCCTTCACCCTGATGCGGACTGTCCTTTCTGGGACACTGCAGAGATAACCCTGGGTGATCCTTGTAGCTTTAAAGACCTCGTTCTTGAAGTCACCCTTTACCAAGAATTTCTTTTCTATTTCCTGTGCCATGATGCTATTCGTTTGCTAATGGTTTGTCAATCATACCGATAACACGCTTGATTGCCTGGAGGTAGTTGATGTTTTCGACCCCTTCAAGACCGCAGTCTGCGATGGTTCTCTTGATGTCTTCTATCTCGGTGGACTCGGAATTGATCGTCACAACCTTCGCTCCGTTGATGAGCACATTGCCCACTTCGCATATGGTGTTGTTGACCATATAGCCGAAGCGTTGCTTGTGGACACGGACTGCTGCAAGGTCAGGATTGGCCTTGACCATGGCTATGAATTCCTCGAAGGTGTAGGTGTCTTTAGTAAGGGCTGGCATCTCGACCATGAAAGCGGGGAATACTTCCTTCTCCAGGACCTCGCGGGAAATCGGGAATTCACCCTTCATGAGGGGGTTCCACTGCTCGAGTCCGTCCACTGTCTGGACATAGGTCTTGATGTCCATCTTCCCATCGCGGATCTTGGTGTTGTTGATGTCATTCTTGGCCGAGATGATATAGATCTCGTCGCTGCTCCTCTCCCAGACCTTCTCAGGGACGGGAACAGATAGACGTGCCATTCTCTTGTGGGCAGCGCAGAAGCACTGACCGAAACTGCGGAATTCGAAGCGAGGCTTGCTCTGCTCGCCGATTTTAAGTTCTGCCATATATTATTGATTTATTATTGTTTAACATCAGGATCCTCACTGCCAGAGGTAGAATTGGCGACACCTTCAGTTATACTGTCTGTTATCATCCATTTACCAACCCCATCAGGGATACGGCTCCAGGAGCCCTTAACACCGGAAAGACCAGCACCCCATTCGCCAGAGTCCATTTTTTCACCCCGCTGGAAGAAATCAATCCGATTGCCTTTTGGATCAAACAGTTCTACGAGGACACTTTTCTTCGCAGAAAAACCACTCTTGAAGCCACCGTTCTTTTTTGCTGTTCCTTTAGCTCCAACTATTGAGAAATAGCCTTTTGCAGGAACCACATAACCATCAATTCCTGTCCAGGTCAGTTCCTCGTCCTTATTGATGGTTACTCCATTGAGCTTGATCGCGAAATCGCTGCCATTATAAAGTTCGAAGAATTTCTCTTCGTCGGCACCGGCACCATAGACCTCATTAAGTTTGAGTTTCGACCAATCCGGAGCGGGGTCACCGACCTTGTAGGAATATTTGTCCGAAGTAGTCGTGAAACCAGCCTCGTTATTGACAACTATTGTAAAGTTGACCTCGGTTCCGTCTTCCATGGCAGGAATAGTAGCTGTAAAGTTTGTTCCTGACCCAGTCATGGTCACGGTTCCGCCATTGTAGTTGAGTGTGGCAGATGTAACGGCCTGGAGGCCTGTAACGTTAGCAGTTACCTGGACAGGAGTTATTGAGGTAGGAGCCTCGGGGCTGAACACAACCTTGTCGATGGTCGAAGGGCCCTTGAACATTTCGTCTTTAACGCATCCGGTGAGCGCCAGAAGGACTGCTGCAGAAATAAAGAATATCTTTTTCATGATCAGTGTCTTTTAAAGTTTCAAACTAGAAGTCGATTTCGAAGCGCAGGGCAAGCATGTGGTAGTCCACACCGGCCTTTCCGTCAGCGGCGACAACCTTCTTGTAATCCTTGGTAGGCTTACCGGCGGAATCGAGGCCGACGTTCAGTTTGTCCTTGCCGTTTGCATAACGGTCATTATTGTTGAACTGATAGTTAAGCTGCAACTTGACGTTGTTGTTCACCCACCAGTTGAGTCCTACGGCATAAGCCTCGGAAGCACCTCCGTAAACATTGCCGAAATTGAGGTTGCAAGTCTCGTAACGACCGCAGAGTTCAAGATCGCCCCATTTGTGGACCGGCTTGATCTTGGTGTACTTTCCACCATTGGAGTCATAGCGCTGGGTTCCGCCGAAGAGCAGGTAACCAGCCTGGGCATACCAACCGCCGAAGTTCTTTGTTTCGGGATCTACAGCATCCGGTTTGAAGTGGACGTTATCTCCTATGTAGGCCGCCTCATAGCGGAGGCCTTTCCAGTGACCGGCAAGCTCGACAGTCCAGAGGTTGTTGTGGTCAAAACCGGGCAGGTTATTTGTGTCGAGGTACTTCTTGCGGTTGATGCTGGTGGAGTTACGTGCGCTGGCACGATAAGTTCCCCACTCTCCTGTCGCCAGGTCGGTAGTGGTTGTGCGGTAGGAATATGCGGCACCGATGTGAAGGCTGGCATTGTCCAGTTTGTAAAGAGGACGGATAACCAGTTTTGTGGTGAGGGAATAACCCGAATTGCGTCCGAAGTCCTTATTGTTGTCAGCGACATTGGTCCACTCTTCCTGACCGGCAATAATCTGAGAGAAAGCACCGGCAGAGAACCAGAGCCAATCCTTTGCGTACTTGGCATTGATTCCGATATGACGGGAAGGAGAGAGGGCAGAGGTAACCATAGGCCGCTCCATGAACTGAAGGTAGCGGGAAGTGGTGTTGCGCTGTATGGAGAAATTCTCCTTGAAGTTACCTACCTGGAGGTCCAGGTTGGGAATTCCGGTGTAACGGATGATAGCATCCTTGAGCTCTGCAAGACCGTTTGCAAGGTCCATGTCGAACTCTCCGTACCATTTCTCATCGATCTGGCCCTTAACTGCGAAACGGGCCCTGCGGATGCTGGTTCCGTTACCGATGGCATCGGCATAGTCCGGCGCTCCGAAGAAAACTGCGCCATCAGCTTGGGCACGTATATCAAACCAAAGTTTGTAACCTGAATTGGGGGATTCCATCACCAGGATTCCATCCTGGGCCTCCACATCCAAGCGGTCTGATTGGACGGCAACACCGTACTGGTTGTACTTGGTGGTTGCCTTCTGGGCGAGGGCTGCCGGCACCGCCAGCAGCATCAACGCGATTATG
>CAMHFA010000114.1 GCA_946184255.1 uncultured Bacteroidales bacterium | reverse complement strand
GACCTGCTTCGTGATAGGCAGTGGTCTTTTTCTCAGCAGGGGTAAGGATGGAACTCTTCCTTTCAAGACCTCCGATTATCCTGTCAACTGCATCCAGGAAGTCCTGTCTGTCAATTTCCGTCTTGTTCTTCCTGGCAGCTGTAAGGGCGGCCTCATTGCAGACATTGGCTATGTCGGCACCTGAGAAACCAGGAGTGTGCTGGGCCATGAAGTGGACGTCGAAATCCTTGGCTATCTTCAACCCCCTCATGTGGACAAGGAAAATTTCTTCCCTCTCCTTCAACTCTGGGAGTTCCACATGTATCTGGCGGTCGAACCTTCCGGCCCTCATAAGAGCCTTGTCCAGGATATCAGCCCTGTTGGTGGCAGCCAGGATGATTACACCGGAATTGGTGTCAAAACCGTCCATCTCGGTCAGAAGCTGATTGAGGGTGTTCTCCCTTTCGTCATTTGATGAAAAACCGACATTCTTGCCCCTGGCACGGCCAACTGCGTCAATCTCGTCGATGAACACAATGCATGGTGCTTTCTCCTTTGCCTGGCGGAAAAGGTCACGGACCCTGGAGGCACCCACACCAACGAACATCTCGACGAAGTCAGATCCTGAAATGGAGAAGAAAGGAACATTCGCTTCACCTGCGACTGCCTTTGCGAGAAGGGTCTTACCGGTCCCGGGAGGACCGACGAGAAGTGCACCTTTAGGGATTTTACCTCCAAGTGATGTGTATTTCTGAGGATTCTTGAGGAAATCCACGATCTCCATCACCTCTTCCTTCGCACCGTAAAGTCCGGCAACATCCTTGAAATTGACATTCACCTTGTCTTTGTCGGCAAGTTTGCCAGTGGATTTCCCGACGCTGAATATTCCGCCACCGGGGCCGCCAGGTCCTCCGCCCATGTTCTTGTTGAAACTGCGGAACATCCAGACATACATGAGGATGAGCAATATGGGGAATATCATCCATTCAAGGATGTCGGCCCATGCATGGCTTTCATTCTCCATCACTATCTTGACCTGGTCATCGGCAGAAAGCTGTCCGTTAAGCTCACCGAATTCCTTCTCAGCATCGAACTTGTCGGAAACCAGGAAGATAAAATGAGGTGAGGACGTTGGCACCTTGCCTCCGAACTTGTCAGAATACTTGGCCAGACGATCCGGTCTTATGGTTATGTCTCCCTTGAAGTTGTTGCGGACGTAACGGATCTCCTTGATGTCTCCGGTCTGGAAGATCTCCTTGACCTCGGCCCATTCAATCTTCTGGGGATTGGCGCCGCTGTTGTTAAGAAGCAACCATCCTATCCCGAAAACCAACAGGAGATAGATCCAGGAAAAGTTAAACCGCACTCGGTAAACCTTTCTCTTAGGTTCGTTGTTATCGTTATTCTGCATCTTTTGTCGTCTTTCTTGTTTTGGGCCGGTCCTTATAGGTCTTCTGCGGAGCATCTGCCCAAAGATCCTCCAACCTGTAGAATTGCCTGTACTCGGTCAGGAAAATGTGGGCGACGATATCACCGTAGTCCAGGATAATCCAGAAATTATTTTCCATCCCCTGAGTACGGAAGGGCTTGCGTCCGAGCTCACGCATTTTTTCGATGACGTTGTCGGCTATGGCATTGACATTGGTCGTTGAATCGGCATTGCAGATCATGAAATGGTCGGTTATGGCTGTACCCATGGTCCTAAGGTCAATTCCTACGACATTCTGGGCCTTCTTGTCGAGCATAGCATCGGCCATCACTCTCAGATCGTGTGTAATCATTTTAATAAACTTTGCTAATTTTGCATTAACCTAATTTGACAAATATAATAAAAATAAGACAATTATCTAGCCAATGACAAAGCAGTTGCCAATACGGTGGCTTGAAGAGACGGATTCGACCCAGAACGAGCTTGCAAGGCATATTTCTGATTATGACAATCTGTCAGTAGTCGCTGCGCGGTTCCAGACAGCAGGAAGGGGCCAGCGAGGAAATTCATGGGTTGCGGATAAGGGAGAGAACCTAACCTTCTCAATACTCCTGAAATTCGGGCAGGGCCGAATTCCCCATCTGGATTCCGGAGACCAGTTCAAAATAACAAGGGCAGCCACCCTTGGGGTCCTGTATTATCTTCATGAAAAGGGGATCCCCTGTAAGATCAAGTGGCCTAATGACATCTATTACCGGAACCGTAAAATATGCGGCATGCTCATAGAGAATGTCCTTGAAGGCAGATCCCTAAAGCACAGCATAATAGGAATCGGGCTCAATCTTAACCAGAAACGATTCCCTGCTGAACTGGTGAACCCGGTATCGATGTCTTTGATAACCGGGATTGATTATGAACCGGAAAAAGAACTGGATATTCTCTATGGCCATCTGGCCACGGCCTTTTCACAGTACCTTGCTCCTGGACCTGACTCTTCCATCTACGAAGATAATCTCTACCGCATGGGAGAGTTCCATGAATATGTCCGCTGCTCGGACGGGACTGTTTTCGAGGCCAGGATTATCGGAGTCAATAAACTTGGACAGCTACAGGTCCAAAACAAAAAAGGCGAATGTGAAACATTCGCCTTCAAAGAGATAAGTTATATTATCTAAACTCTCATTTCAGTTATGGCCAACGCCGGATCCTCTGCCTTGAAGACAGAACTCCCGGCGACTAGGATTGTGGCACCTGCCTCGGCCAGCACCTTAGCATTAGATGCAGACACACCACCATCGACTTCAATGTCTTTGCATACTCCCCTCCTGTCCATCTCCGTTTTCAAGGCTGCAATCCTTTCAACCGAATCTTCGATGAATTTCTGACCTCCGAATCCGGCGAAAACTGACATGACCAGGAAGAAATCGACTTCTTCGATATAAGTGAAGAGTCTTTCCACAGGGATGTCCGGATTAATTGCCAAGCCGGCCTTTGCTCCACTCTCATGGATCAATGAAACATATTCAGAAACATCCTTTCCCGCAAGGTCGGCCGCTTCGAGGTGGAAACTGATGTATGAGGCACCTGCCTTGGCAAACCGCTCGATGTACTTGTCGGGATTGACAATCATGAGGTGGACATCCATGGGGATCTCGGCAATGGGAGCCACGGCATCCATTATCGGGAAACCGAAGGAAAGATTTGGCACGAGACTTCCGTCCATCACGTCGAAATGAAGGAGGTCGGCATGTTCGTTGAGCATCCTGATGTCTTTTTCAAGATGCAGGAAATCTCCGGCCAGTATTGAGGGAGCTATCTTGACCATTGCTAACTGAATGATGTGACAACGTCTATGAGATGTTCTGTGAACTTGTCCAAAGATGCCAGTTCCATCTTTTCTCCAGGAGCATGAACACCGCGAAGCGTGGGGCCGAAGGAAATCATGTCCAAGTCACCGAACTTTTCGCCGAAGAGTCCGCATTCCAGACCTGCATGGATGGCTTTCACTTCGGGTTCGCATCCGAATAGTTTCTTGTAAGATTCCACACAGACCTGAAGGATCTTCGAGTCGAGGTTCGGCTTCCATCCAGGATATTCCGAAACATGTTCAACCTCAGCGCCGGCCTGGATAAAATTGGCTTCAACCTTAGACGCTATCATTTTCCGCTGTGAAGTGACCGAACTCCTCTGGCTTGTAACAATCTCGATCTCGCCCTGCTTCATCATGCGCACTGAAGCGAGGTTATTTGATGTTTCGACAAGGTCAGGGATGTCCTGGCTCATAGCTTCCACACCGTGAGGACAGGTGAAGAGTGAACTTATGAGACGTCCGGCCACATCAGAGTTGACCGGTTTCTCCGTGCAGCGATATGGCTTGCCGCTGACTTGCACTCCGGAATCAGTCTTGGAGAATTCCACTTTCAGTTCTTCACCGAATTCCTTGAACCGGCTGACAGTTGCATCCCGGTCAGGCACGGCAATGATTGCATGGCATTCACGTGCGATCGCATTATGCTTGTTGCCTCCTGAGATCATAATCAGCTGCATTCCACGCTTTGACTCAGAATAAAGGAAACGTGCCATCTGCTGGATAGTATTGGCCCTCCCCTTGTTTATGTCATCCCCGCTATGGCCTCCGATTGCGCCTCCGATCTCAAGGCGGACAGGGGCATAACCAGGAGCCAAATCTTCGTGCTCATAGCTGAAATGTGCAATCGTGTTTATTCCACCTGCACAACCGATGAACATCTGTCCCTCATCTTCGGAATCCAGGTTTATCAGGGTTCTCCCGGTGAAGAAACCGGGTTCCATTGCGAAAGCCCCGTCCATGCCTGTCTCCTCGGAAATAGTGAACACGCATTCTATCCTGCCCATGGGAAGGTCGCTCTCCAACAGGGCAAGCATGGCCGCAACTCCGATTCCGTCATCTGCACCGAGAGTGGTCTCCTTGGCAATCATCCAGCCATTCTCGATGACATAGTTTATAGGGTCCTTGAGAAAATCGTGATTCGATCCGGCAAGTTTCTCGCAAACCATGTCCTGATGTCCCTGAAGTACCAGGGTAGGTACATGTTCCTTGCCCGGAGAGGCGGGCTTGGAAATGCATACATTCCCGATCAGGTCAGTTTTGCATTCGAGATTCCTTTCTTTGGCGAACTGCTGAAGAAAAGCAGTCATGGGCTCTTCATGACCCGACTCCCTGGGGATACGGGTTATCTCCTTGAAGATTTCAAGTACTTTGGATGAATTCATTGTAATACCTGTATTAGCGCGCTACAGGTACAAGCATTCTTTCAATGTCGGAAACGTATTGCCTGAACATCTTGTCAGTGGACATCAGATCCGACACGGTATTGCAAGCATGAAGCACCGTAGCGTGGTCTTTTCCTCCTAATTCCATGCCAATGGTGGACAGCGAACAGCCTCCTATCAGGTTGCGGCTCATGTACATCGCTATCTGCCTGGCCTGGACGATCTGCC
>CAMHFA010000113.1 GCA_946184255.1 uncultured Bacteroidales bacterium | reverse complement strand
TTGTTCGGCGTACTCGAAACGGACTCCGAAATCGCTTCCGTCCCCAAGGAGTCTCCTGAACATCGGGAGATCGACAGGGGTGGATATTATGAGTATGTCCCTGATCCC
The DNA here is from genome assembly GCA_946184255.1 of uncultured Bacteroidales bacterium. Taxonomy (GTDB): domain Bacteria; phylum Bacteroidota; class Bacteroidia; order Bacteroidales; family UBA932; genus Cryptobacteroides. The sequence continues at coordinate 4,804 of CAMHFA010000113.1, read as the reverse complement.
GGCATTCATGAGGACCGAGATAGGGTAGTAAACCATCGGCTTGTCGTAAATGGGAAGCATCTGCTTGCTCACGCCCTTGGTGATAGGGTAGAGCCTTGTGCCGCTTCCTCCGGCGAGAACTATTCCTTTCATGATTCCAATCTTTTGATGCAATGGACGAGGGAATCCCTCCAATAAGGGATGGAGATCCCGAATGTTTCCTTGACCTTTGTCTTGTCCAGAACTGAGAAGCGCGGCCTGTCAGCCTTGGATGGATAATCCTCGGTGTGGCATGGACGGATGTCGCAGGTGTTTCCGCAGAGTTCGCAGATAGCCTTGGCGAAATCGTACCAGGAGATTGCCCCCTCATTGCTGTAGTGGTAAATTCCTGTCCTGTCAAGCATCCCTTCGTCAATGATCTTTGCGATAAGGAGTGCGAGGTCGCGGGCATATGTTGGAGTCCCTACCTGGTCGAAGACCACCTTCAAGCTATCCCTTTCTGCTGTAAGGGATTTCATGGTCTTCACGAAATTCTTTCCATATGGAGAATACAGCCAAGCGGTGCGGAATATGATACTCTTGCAGCCTGATTTGGCTATCTCCCTTTCTCCCAGGAGTTTGGTCGATCCGTAAACTCCAAGAGGGTCGGTCGGCCAGTCTTCGCGGCATGGGGTAGTCCTGTCTCCATGGAAGACGTAGTCTGTAGAGATGTGGATGAGTGTTGCTCCCCTTTCTGACGCCACTGCAGCCAGGTTGTGGGCTGCAGTGCTGTTGAGGAGAAGAGCGGTTGCCGAATCATCCTCAGCCTTGTCGACATTGGTGTAGGCTGCACAGTTGACTATGACATCAATTTCTTCGGAGTTGCAGATAATCCTGACGGCATCCAGATTGGTGATGTCGAGATAGACTGTCTCGATGCCGGGAATCGTAGTGACATCGGTGAAGACATACCTGTTCCGGCTACCGGTCGCGGCATTCCGGAGTTCATTTCCAAGTTGGCCGTTGGCGCCTGTGACTAGGACATTCATATTTCCAAAAATAGTGACAAAAATGAAGTTGCCCAAAATTTTTAACGTATATTTGTGCTTATGGAGAAAGAAAGGCCGGCCATATTCCTATACACCGACGGAGCATCCAGCGGAAACCCGGGTCCAGGCGGTTACGGAGTGATCCTGAGGTGCGGGACACTCGAGAAGGAGATGAGCGGGGGATTTGCCAGGACTACCAACAACCGTATGGAACTCTTGGCAGTGATCATCGGCCTGGAAGCCATAAAATGGGATAACGCAAGGGTTGAGGTGTTCAGTGACTCTACCTACGTGGTGAAGGCCATCAATGAAGGGTGGCTCCCTAACTGGGAGAGGAAGGGATGGAAGAAGGTGAAGAACCCTGACCTGTGGCAAAGGTTTCTCCTGGTTTACCGTCGTCACAGGGTGGTCTTCCATTGGCTGAAAGGCCATGCAGGTCATCCTGAGAACGAAAGGTGCGATGCCCTTGCGGTTGCTGCTGGGGCAGGAGCTTCCGCCAGGGGAGAAGTACTTCCTCCGGATGAAGGATTTGAACAAGAAGCATTATTATAGAACAATGACAGAAAGGAATTCCAGAAAGCCGATAGTCGGAATCACCCAGGGTGACGGTAACGGGATCGGATACGAAGTGATAATCAAATCCCTGGCAGATGCCAGGATCCTTGAATCGTTCACTCCCGTAATTTACGGATCATCCAAGATATTCGGCTTCTACCGCAAGCAGATCCATAATCTCGACCAGATGGACACTTATGTGATCCAGAGTGCGAGAGATGCCAAGACACGCAGGATAAACATAGTCAACTGTCTCCCTGACAACGCTTTCGTTGAACCCGGAAAACCGACCCCTGAATCTGCCAAATGCGCAATCAAGGCGTTGGAGTGTGCAGTAAGGGATATCAAGAGCGGAGATATCGATGTCCTAGTCACCGCCCCTATCAACAAGAGGGCGATGGTGGACGAAGGCTTCGGCAACACCGGTCACACGGAGTACCTCCAAAAGCAGTTCGGAGTCAAGGATGTTGCGATGTTCATGGTTTCCGACCAGCTCAAGATCGGTGTTGTTACCGGACATATTCCTCTGAAAGCCGTTCCTTCGTCTATTACCGTTGAGGCGATAGTCAGCAAGCTCAGACTGATGAGCTCCTCTCTGAAGAGGGATTTCGGTGTCCTGGAGCCCAAGATTGCCGTTCTCGGGCTGAATCCACACTGCGGGGACGGAGGACTGCTCGGGGACGAGGAGCAAAGCATAATCCTTCCTGCCGTGAAAGCGGCGAATGATGAAGGTATCCTGGCTTTCGGACCTTATTCTCCTGACGGATTCTTCGGACTCGGGCATTATGCAAAATTTGATGCCACCCTTGCCATGTACCATGATCAGGGACTCGCTCCCTTCAAGGCTCTGGCTTTTGAGGATGGAGTGAATTTCACTGCTGGATTGCCAATTGTCAGGACATCCCCGGACCATGGAACAGCCTATGAGATGGCCGGTCGCGACGAGGCTGATCCCCATTCCATGATGTCTTCGATCTTCACGGCCATCGACATATTGAGGAAGAGGGCGGCTTTCGACTCATTGCATGAAAGCAAGATGATCTAACAGGAAAACCTATCATGAAAGAAACGATCATAGTTACCGGTGGTGCCGGATTCATAGGAAGCCACGTCGTAAGGCTTCTCGTCAACAAGTATCCCCATACAAGGATCATCAACCTGGACAAGCTCACCTACGCGGGAAACCTCGAGAATCTGAAAGACATAGAAGACAGGCCTAATTACTCATTTATCAAGGCCGATATCTGTGATTACGAGCGCGTTAAGGATATTATCTCAAGTAATGGAGTAACTGGAATCATCCACCTTGCAGCCGAGAGCCACGTGGACAGGTCAATCCTTGATCCCTTCACTTTCGCCAAGACCAATGTGCTCGGTACTTTGACCCTTCTTCAGGCTGCCCGTGAGTATTGGGAGCCCCAGGGCTGGGAAGGGAAGAGATTCTACCACATCTCCACGGATGAAGTCTATGGAGCTTTGGAACTGACCAGGCCAGAAGGCGTTCCAGGGTCCGGAGAGAGTGGCGGAGGTCCCTACGGAGACGATTTCTTCACTGAAGAGACCCGTTACCAGCCTCATAGCCCTTATTCTGCAGCAAAGGCTTCGAGTGACCATTTTGTCAGGGCGTATCATGACACTTACGGAATGCCTACCCTGGTGACAAACTGTTCCAACAATTACGGTCCATTCCAGTTCCCGGAGAAACTAATTCCCTTGTTTATAAATAACATCCGTCATCGCAAGCCGCTTCCTGTCTACGGAAAGGGCGAGAATGTAAGGGACTGGCTTTATGTTGAGGACCATGCCAGGGCTATCGACCTGATCTTCCATGAGGGAAAGGTCGGTACAACTTACAACATAGGCGGTTTCAATGAATGGAAGAACATAGACCTCATCAAGGTCCTGATAAAGGTAACCGACAGGCTGCTCGGACGTCCTGAAGGGGAGGACGAGGATCTTATTACCTATGTGACCGACAGGAAAGGGCACGACCTTCGTTATGCTATCGATTCTACCAAACTTAAGGAGGAGCTCGGATGGGAGCCCAGCCTGCAGTTCGAGGAAGGAATCGAAAAGACGGTCAGATGGTACCTTGATCATCAAGACTGGCTGGATAATGTCACTAGTGGCGATTACCTAAAGTATTACGAGAATATGTATAAGGGAAGGTAGTGTATTACAGTTAGTTATTTGAGATAGTAAAATGAAAGACCGCGGCCCTTTGGAGCCGCGGTTTTTCGCAAGAAAGACCCTTTTCTGCTTTGCGGTAAGGATTTCTGGCAGTGGAGAGCGGACTCATCCGGCATTGCTGCTGCCTGACGGCCTTGATCAGTTCAAGGAATTCCGCTTCGGCGTCTGCCAGCCTTTGCCTGCTTCGCAGATTTGGTATCGCAAAGATAGATATTATTTTTTAATCTCCAAATAATTTTTTGCAATTTATTGTAAAAATAATTTATCTAACATGTTATAACTAATTGATATTACGTCAGATAAATTAAATTTTAGATACTTGAAGTAATAGATCAAATGCCGTGATTTTTCATAAAATCCCGGTGGCATTCCTCCTCCTCAAGCTCCAAAAACATGCCATCGGGACTGTTCGATTATCACTTTACTTTCAGGACATTTGAGGCATTACATTGGCATCTACCGGTTCTATAGTCCCTGCTATCACATCATAACTTATCCTCTCCGTTCCGTCTCCTGAGATGTATTTCTGGGTCCTGAGTCTTCCGGTAACATAGATTGGAAATCCCTTGGAAATACAATCCAGGGACGGGATACCTTTGTTTCCTTCCCATGCCGTTACGTTGTGCCAGGTGGTTTCAATAACCGGCTCGCCGTTCCTGTCCTTATAGGCGAAGTTGGTGGCTACCGAGAAATGCGCGACACGCGTGTTCCCGACCTTGAGGATGTTGACATTGCCGACATTCCCGCGGATTTCAATTCTGTTCAGTTGTTCCATAGTAAAAGTTGTTTTGTTCGGGCAAAAATACATCCTGTAAACGACCTTTGAAAGGAAGTTAAAGAATTAACACGGATTCTTTTTGTTTTTATTCCACAGGGCGTTTTTGATTTCATCATTAACATTTTATTTGCCTGCTTTGGGAGAGGTTGAGCCAGTTTTAACCCCAATCGTTTCATTGAATAATTCCATCTCACGAGGTATAATTGCATCATGGCGTACAAAATTGAGGAAAAGAAGGGAAGATGCCTTGAGTGCGGGAATGAGCTGCCTTACG
>CAMHFA010000112.1 GCA_946184255.1 uncultured Bacteroidales bacterium | reverse complement strand
GTGAAATCAACACCATAGGTGAAGCCCTTGGTGAATATCGAAACGAGGGAAATGAGGATGAGGGCTCCGGAGATGATGTAGGACCACTTGCGGGCGCCGATGAAGTCGATATGGGTGTTCTTCAGGAAGTTCTTGGTCAGCCTGTTCTCGAAAGTGATATTCTTTCCCTTCTTGATACGGTCGTCAAAGATAAGACGGGTAACGAAGATGGAAGTGAGAACGGAGGTTATGATACCGATGATCAATGTGGTAGCAAATCCCTGGACAGGACCGGAACCGAAGATGAAGAGAACGATACCGGTAAGGAGGGTGGTAACCTGACCGTCGATAATGGCGGAATAGGCGTTCTTGTAACCGTCGGCCACAGCCTTGCTCAGACCCTTGCCGGCGGCGAGCTCCTCTTTGATACGTTCATAGATAATCACGTTCGCATCAACAGCCATACCCATTGTCAAGACGAGACCGGCGATACCGGGCAGTGTCAGGACAGCTCCGAATGAAACGAGGACTCCGAAGAGGAGAAGCACGTTGCACAGAAGGGCGATGTCAGCGGCGATACCTGCTCCCTGATAGAAGAATATCATGTACACGAGCACGAGGAGGAAGGCAATCAGGAAGGAGATCATACCGGCCCTGATCGACTTGGCACCGAGGGAAGGTCCAACAACCTGCTCCTGGATAATGGTAGCAGGAGCGGGAAGCTTACCGGACTTGAGAACGTTCACAAGGTCGGTGGCCTCATCAGGTGTGAAGTGACCGGTGATGGAGGACTGTCCACCTGTGATAGCGCTGTTGACATTAGGATAGGAGTATACCATACCATCGAGGACGATGGCAATCTGCCTTCCGACGTTGTCGCCGGTCATGCGGGCCCAAACGTTGGCACCCTCTGCATTCATGCTCATGGAGACTGAAGGCTCTCCGTTTGTACCATGGTCATAAACCACACGGGCGTCAGTAACGACACCACCGTCAAGCTTGGCCTTTCCGTCCCTTGAAGTGGACTTGATAGCAACGAGTTCGAAGATATTGTCAGCATCGAAATACTCTGAAGGCTTGACTGACCACATCGGGCGGAACTCAGCAGGGAAGATCTCAGCAACCTGAGGCATGGAGAGATACCTGTTGACCTTGGCAGTATCGATAGCGGCAGCAAAACCGATGCAGGCGTTACCGGTGTACTGGGAAGGAGTCAGGACCGCGAAGAGAGGATTCTGCTTCTTGTAGGCCTCAAGCTCTGCATCAGAAACCTGGTTCTGGGCAATCTCGGAAGCGAGGAGGGAATCCTTGCTCTCGGTAGCAGGCTGGTCGGCCTCTGCCACAGGCTCATCCACAAGGATCTCAGCGAGCTTCGCGTTGGCCTCGGCAAGGTAACCGGAAATTTCCTGGTTTGTGAAGGTCTCCCAGAATTCGAGGGAAGCGGTTCCCTGGAGGAGTTTCCTAACACGTTCAGGCTCCTTGACACCAGGGAGCTCGACGAGGATACGTCCGGTGTTTCCAATCTTCTGGATGGAAGGCTGGGTGACACCGAAACGGTCGATACGGTTCCTCAGAACGTTGAATGAGTTGGAAACTGCACTTTCTGACTCGGAACGGATGACGTTCAGGACCTCGGCGTCGGTGGATTCCGGCTTGATCTTGTCCTTCATCTCATAGGTTCCGAAGATCTGGGCAAGCCTCTGACCATTCGATACCTCCTTCCAAGCATTGCCGAAAAGGGTTATGAAGTCATCTCTAGAATTGACGCTGCGCTCCTTTGCTAGAGCAATCGCCTTCTGGAATTCAGGTGACGGATTATCACCGGAAAGAGCCTTGACAAGGTCCTGAAGCTGAACCTGCAGCATGACGTTCATACCGCCCTTAAGGTCCAGACCAAGATTGATTTCCTTGGACTTGCAATCCTTGTAGGTGTTCCAGAGATAAACCTTCTGGGATGAAACTGAATCAATGTAGACCCTGTTCTGGTCTTTTCTAATCGAGTCCAGATAATAAGCCTGGTCCTCGGAGGCAATCTTGGAGAAAGAGGGAGCGTTCATCGCTGCGACCGCAGCTTTCTCCGCAAACTTGTTTGCCTTCCTTTCCTGGATGGCCGTTACCGCTGTAAATGAAAGCTGCCAGAGGGAAGCAATCGCAAGCAAGATGGCAACAAGCCTTATCCAACCTTTACTTTGCATAACTTTTTACTTTATTTTTTTAATGTTTTTTCTTTCGCGCGTAAAAATAAGGGTACAAATTTAGCATTTTTTTCTTAGAAAGAAATTATCTGCCAAGTATTTCTTATTTTTGCAGATGCATTGATCCCGATTTTCCGGAATGAAAAAGACGGTTATTTACATCCTCAACATACTGTTTGCTGCATCCTTGTTTCTTCCGGATGCCGGTGCACAGGTCTCCACAGAACGGTTTATTGCGAGAGCTGATTCCGCAAGATTGAAATACGACTATCCCGCCGCAGTCAAGTTCTGTCAGGAAGCCGTGGAACAGGATTCCACAGCAACCGCAAAGGTGGAAGATATCCTCATAATTAGCCAAAATGGTCTGAGAATGATGGATTTCTGCAGCCAGCCGGTAGTAGTTGCAAGACAAACCTTCCCGCTAGAGGACTTCTTTCTGTTCTACCCACTGAAGAACAACAGTTGGAGAAAAACTCCCAATCAATTGGACTCTCTTGGCAGGGGAGATCTCGCGCGTGCGGTGTATATACCTGAAGGAGTGCGCGATATCTATTATTCAGCAGAAGATGAGGATGGAATACGTAATCTTTACAGGACGGAATTATCAGATTCTATCTGGTCTGCCCCCATGCTCATAAACGAGCAGATAACCAGCTCTTCGGATGAAGTTTATCCCATGGTTTCTCCCGATGGAAAGTCCCTCTACTTTGCTTCCAAGGGTCTCTATGGCATGGGTGGCTACGATCTTTATGTCTCCAACTGGAACCCTGAAACCAATGACTGGGATGTACCCGTCAACATGGGCTTTCCATATTCATCCCCATATGACGACTTCCTGTTCATCAACACCAATGATGGGAAGTACTCGATCTTCGCATCCAACCGTGGATGTTCAAAAGACAGTGTCTGCATCTATGTCCTTGAATATGACGGAATGCCGGTACGCAAGGCGGTGAAAGATGTGGATGAACTAAGAAAACTCTCCGACTTGGTTCCTGCTGGCGACCCTTCAAGAATAGACAATGGTTCTGCAGTAGCGGAGTCCGATCCGAACAGCGATGAGACCCGGCGCTACATCGACAAGATCAAGGAAGTCCGTGCGCTCCGTGACTCTGTCTCCCGTTTCAACAACAGCCTCGACCAGCTCAGGAATGAATATTCTTCCGCTGCGGACGAAAGAAAGAAAGAACTATCTGAAACCATCCAGGCAAAGGAGCTTCTCCTTCCTGAACTGAACAAGACCCTCCAGGCTGCAGTAAAGGAACTCCAAACCATTGAGATGGATTTCCTCTCCAAGGGAATAGTGCTTGATGCGTCCAAACTTCAGGCAAGAGCAGATAAGGAAGTGGTCGGGGCAGCCTCCAGTTACACTTTCTCACGGAACAACTACGGACCGGCTCCAAACCTCAGGATAAGCAAGCCCAAGAAGAAGTTCGACTATTCGTTCAAGATTCTCCCCGAAGGAAGATTTGCTGAAAACAACGACCTGCCTGACGGCCTGGTGTACCAGATCAGGTTGTTCACACAGTCCAGGAAGGCGACAATTGCTGATATCAAGGGCCTCAGCCCTGTGTTTGAGAGACAGTCCGGCAGCAAGTTCATCTACTCGGTCGGAGTGTTCCGCTCATATAAGGACGTCCTGGCCAATCTTAACAAAGTCAAGAAGTTAGGTTTCCGTACAGCAGAAATAACAGCATGGAAGGACGGACAGGCGACAAGCGTTTCCAATGCAAGGACACTTGAGAACCAGAGATTCTACTCTGTCGTGATCTTCCCCGATAACGGAAAATCATTGACCGAGGACGAAATCAAAACTATCCATGACCATACTGACAAGGACCTTGTTAAGAGCGTAGAGAACGGTGCCGTGGTCTTCAAGGCCGGTCCCTTCGAGGACAAGGAAGAAGCCGAGGAACTCTTGAATGCTCTCAAGGCTCTCGGCTCCGGGAATGTATCTATCACAGAATCAAACTAACGCTTGCGCGGAGCGAAAGTGAAAGTGTCCTGAACCTTTCCGGTCAGGATATTGTGAACCGTTATCTCAAGTTTCCTGTCTTTCACTTCTCCCTCTATGACCGTAGGGAACCTGCCATCTTTCGCAGGATCCATGTCCGGTCCTCCGCCCACAATCTGTGCCCAATGCCTGTCTCCCGCAGGGGCGTCGTAACGATAGACGTGCTGATGGGCGGTTATCACAAGCTGACAGCCGGCCTTGTCCAGGATTGGTCCCCAAAGCTGGGCGCATGTACGCTGCCAAATAGCAAAATCATGTTTGTAACGGGGATCTTTGTCAGCCGGAGCGACATCTCCGGGATTAGCAGTAGGATCCGAATCGAAGAGTGGAATGTGACAGAACGCTACCAGATAAGGAGCCTTGGCTATCTCCTTGCGCTTCAGGACATCCTTAAGCCAGGCAACTTGTGCCTTGCGATACTCTCCGCTGTTGAAAAGGCCTGCAAACAGAGGGTTTGTGTCCAGTTTGTCTTCAGCAGTATCCAATCCGATCATGGCAACATCGCCCATCCTGACTGCGAAATTACGCCCAAGGTCCCAGTCCCTGGACAACCTTTCTTCCGGTTGACGGAACATCCAGACTTTTTCAAGATGGCGGTTGGCCATACCTCTGGAATCATGGTTCCCGGGGCAGAAAAGATACGGAATTCCGGAAGCATAATCCTTACGGCCGATCTGTGGATCCAGGAATATTCCCACCTGGCTTTCAATGGTCTCCTGTGTGTTGGAGGCGTCTCCG
>CAMHFA010000111.1 GCA_946184255.1 uncultured Bacteroidales bacterium | reverse complement strand
GTGAGGCTGGACGTTGGCATATTCAGCATCGTAGATCTTGCAAAGGCGGTCTATTGCAATCTGCTCGATCTGGTCAACTATCTGGCAACCACCATAGTACCGCTTGCCAGGATAGCCTTCGGCATACTTGTTCGTGCAGATCGATCCCATGGCCTCAAGGACATGGGCGCTTACATAGTTTTCGGATGCAATCAATTCAAGTCCGGAAGATTGCCTTTCCTTCTCGTTTCTTATCAGATCGAAAATCTGAAGGTCTTGTTTCATATTAAGATGCAGTTAGATAATTCTTGTTGGTCTAATAAGCAAAGATACGATTAAAAAACCATTTTTGCTATATTTGTATAATAACTGTTGGCCGTGTTTAGGCCTCCTATTTAAAACGATGCGAATCAAGAATTTTCTTTGTATTTCTGCCCTTTCTTTCCTCCTTTGTGCTTGTGGAGGAAAGGGATTTACGATTAAGGGAGATATTATTGACCTGGACGAGGGAACCATCAATCTGCTGGATATTTACGGGCACACCATGGCTTCCACGGAAGTTGTGGACGGCAAGTTTACTTTCGAGGGGAAGGTGGATGTTCCCTGTCTTGCCTATATCAACAATGCCTTAGGTGTGGTCTATCCTATAGATATCCCAATATTGCTTGAGAACACTGTGATCAATGTGACAGGTGATGCACGTATCGGCAATATCGCCATTACAGGTACCAAGGCCAACGAGGACATGGTCGAGTTCAAGATACGCAAGGACGCTCTGTCTCCCAATGACAATGAGGGCTACCTCAACCTTATAAAGGAGATGTTTGAGAGGGACAGTGACAATGTGCTGGGAGCCTTGCTGATTTCCAATCTTTACAATCTGGTGGACGACAAGGAACTGATCAACTATTGTGAAAGGCTTTCTCCTGAGTTCCATGACAATCCAATGGTATTACACTACCGGAATGTCTGCCAGGCAAGGATTGAAACCGAGCCTGGTCAAAAGTTCCGTGACCTGGAGATGAAAGGGGCGGACAGCATCGCGGTCAAGCTTTCTGAGGTTGTTGAATCACATGAGGCAACGGTCCTGCTCTTCTGGGCTTCCTGGGCCAGGGAATCATCCTTGATTATCCCTGAACTTGTTGAAGGATGTCTCAAGTACAAGGACAGTGGATTGACCATGTACACCGTTTCCCTTGACAGTGACATGGACAAGGTTGAGCGCGTGACCCGGGAATACGGGCTGTTCGGATACTGTTTTGCCGAAGGTACCGAAAAGGGTGACCAGGCTGCAACGCTTTATGGCTTTGAAGGGCTTCCCAGGGCAGTGCTGATCGGAAAGGACGGAACTGTCCTTGCTAGGGGGCGTACCTTCAGTGATATCAAGGAAGCTATGGATAGTTATTTTGACAGAAGTCATCAGTAATGAATAAGAAATACCTTTCTATTCCAGTTTATGTCGCTATGGCGGCCGTACTGTTCCTGAAGTTGGGAGTGGTAAGGAAGCTTTTTGAGCTGTCGCTATGGCCGGACATGACATTCTACATGAACCTGGGTCTCCAGCCTGGCGTTGCCCTTCCCGTTTTTGGAAGTATCCTGACCCAGATAGGAGGTATCCCGATTATTGGGATTATCCTGGTGCTGGCAAGCCTTTTTGCACTTACGGCTGTGATCAGGACACTTCATCAGACTCCCGGAACAGCATTGATTCCGGCTGTATTTGCTTTCCTTTTCATTGCCGGTTTTGATTATTCTCTCTATGTCTTCAGGGCCCAGGGCCTTCTCTTCTCCCAGACTCTGGGGCTGATTTGCGCCGCACTCATTATTCTTTGGTGGGTCAGATCGGAAGGTAAGTTTTCCGAGATTCTCTGTCCGGTTCTTACGGCATTGGCAGGTTATCCCCTCATTGGAGCATATTCATTGCTCGCTCTTCTGGGAATATTCATAAAGGCCCTTTCAAGGAAGAGATGGCTGGCGGCACTGCTGGCTGTGGCTCTTGGAGTCTTGGTACCAATCCTTTACACCCATTTCGTATTTACCCACATTGACACCCGATACACATTCCTGGCAGGTCTTCCGTACATGGATTTCGTGGACAATCACAGGCGTTTCATCCCTCTGGGAATTGCGATGGCTTCCGTTGCCCTTCTGCCTTCCATCAGTTTCAAGGAATCTGTACAGAGAATCATGTCTCCTGTGGTTACCGTTCTACTGCTTGCTTGCATCGTCGTCCTGTCTTATTGGAATCGCAATTACCATCTGGAGATAAACATGCAGCATGCGATTGAGCGGAATGATTGGGACAAGGTTCTGAAACTTGCATCCAAGTCCGAGAATCCTACCCGTGTCATAGTCATGTACCGCAATATAGCCCTTTTGAACAAGGGACAACTCTGTGACAAGATGTTCACCTATCCTAATGAGTCGATAGGCATTGACACTCCTGCCCAGATTTCCCAGACAGAGGTCTGTGCACCGACGGTTTTCTTCTATAACGGCCTGATCAACTACAGCACCAGGTGGGCATGGGAGATGTCGATGATGTTCCAGAGGACCCTTGAGAGGTACAAGTATCAGGCTAAGGTGGCGCTTTTCACCGGCAAGGAGAATCCAGCATTGGTTGAGAAATACCTTGACATCATTGGTAGGAATATGTACCAGCGCCGCTGGGTACGCAAGTACAGGTCCTACCTCCAGGATCCCAGCCTGCTCGTAAAGGATCCTGAATATATCATGTTCCGTCAGTTGGACCGTTTCGAGGAGCTCAAGTACATGAGCAGTGCTGTAGTGGAGAATACCATAAACAACCATTTCCTCCTCCAGGAGCATCCTGAGGGAGTGATGCTGGACCTTTCCCTCGCAGCAGCCATGACCGCCAAGGACATCGAGATGTTCTGGTACTATTATGACATGCTGCTGGACACCGGAAGGCGGATTCCGACCCATGTGGGGGAGGCTGCTATCCTCTTTGCCTACATAGGACGCAATCAGGCTGAGATCGATGCAGTTGCGAGGGATCTTGGAGGAACCGGATCACCTATTGTCAGGCGCTTCATCAGTTTCAGTTCCAAAGCATCGGCAGGCAACACCGGCTCTTTCAAGGAAGAATTCGGTGACACCTACTGGTACTACAGCTATTTTGTGAAATCAATTACAACCGATTGACGATGAAAAAAGGAATAATTACACTCTTGGTCCTGTCCTTTCTGACGATAGGTTGTATTCCAAAGCATGAGGGTGTCCAGACAGAAGAAACTGCGGACATATTCCCCGATTACACCGAAGTTGTCATTCCTTCGAACATTGCTCCGTTGAATTTCGACATCAACAATGAGGGCGGCGGTTTTGTTACCACGATTTCGGGGGAGAAATCCGGAGAGCTTACTGTCAAAGGACGTAAGGTCCGGATTTCGCTGAAGGAATGGAAATCCCTGGTAGAGGCCAACAAAGGGGCAGACCTTCTATTCAGGATAGATTTGAAGAGGGAAGGGAAGTGGATCAGGTTGAGCCAATTCAAATGCCATGTGGCCGAGGATCCCATCGATGAATACCTTGTCTACAGGCTCCTGGCCCCGTCATATGAATTCTATACTGCTTTTTCAATCCGAGAGAGAGACCTTTCTAACGGGAAAGACAGGGAAGTGTACAATAACAGGATGCACTACAATCCCAAGGAGCAGCAGTGCATGAACTGCCATCAGTTCCAGAATTATCGCACTGAGAACTGGCAGATGCATGTAAGACAGGTCCTTGGAGGAACTGTCATCATAACCGGAGATGAATCCAGAAAGGTCAACCTTAAGACCGATTCAACCATTTCTGCCGGTGTTTATCCGGCCTGGCATCCAAAGGAGAAACTCATTGCATATTCGGTCAACAAGACGCGCCAGTTCTTCCATGTCAAAAACATCCATAAGCTGGAAGTCCAGGATCCGGCGTCAGACCTTATCCTTTACGATATCGACCGTAATGAAGTGAGTAAGATTGCAGACGATCCCATGGCATTCGAGACTTTCCCTACCTGGTCTCCTGATGGAAAGTATCTTTACTATTCTTCTGCCCGCCAACCTGAGATTGCAACGCTTCCCAGTGACAGCATTGCAATCTGTTTCGACAAGATCTACTATGATATTGTCAGGAGAAGTTTCAACCAGGAAACCAGGACTTTTGGGGACGAAGAGGTCGTTTTTGATGCCAAGTCATTGAATCTTAGTGCGATGGAGCCGAGGATCTCTCCTGATGGGAAATATCTTCTTTTCTCTCTCGGGGAATATGGCACTTTCCACATCTGGCACAGGGGAAGTGACATCTGGGTAAAGGACCTTGAGACAGGTGATGTGTGGCCCCTTGAGGATGCAAACAGTGCCGATGCTGACAGTTTCCACAACTGGTCTTCCAATGGCCGCTGGATAGTCTTTACATCCCGGAGGGATGACGGCCTCTTCACCAGGGTCTATTTCAGTTATTTTGATGCTCAGGGAAAAGCTCATAAAGCTTTTATGCTACCCTCAGCTAATCCTTCAGGTAAGGGAGACAATGTCTATTCCTACAACGTTCCCGAGTTTACAATCGAGCCTGTCAGGCAGAGCGTTAAGGATCTTTCCAAGATTATCAGCCAACCTGCAGGTAGGGCGAACTTCGCTGGCGAATAACGCAATACTATATAAAAAAAAGGAGGATGACCCGATGGGCCATCCTCCTTTATCGTTAACATGAACTCTGACTACTAGTAGCCGGGGTTCTGGGTGAGGTTGCTGTTCAGGCTAAGGACTGTGACAGGGATCGGGAACACGGTGGTGTAACCGGTGGAGTCATAGACCCAGTCAGAAGCGACGATGGCGTGCTTCACACCCACGAACTTGTCCTCATCAGCCTCTGTGTAGGTTCCGAAACGGACCATGTCACCACGACGTCCCATGGTCTCCCAGATCTCCTCGCGGAGTTTCTCGTC
>CAMHFA010000110.1 GCA_946184255.1 uncultured Bacteroidales bacterium | reverse complement strand
CCTTCCTGTGATCCTTCATGTGGGTGTAGGAATGTGAGAGATAGAAGAATCTGGTTTTAGGATTCGTAAAACGCTTTTTTACAGCGTGGAAGTCTTCGAGGAACCTGTCGTTATCCTTTCCGGCTTCCGAGATGAACACATAGTCAAAAGAGGAAAGGTCAAGTCCTTCAAGAAGGTCTCTTCCTTTCCCAAAACATCCTCCGTATGCCCCGTTTTTGTGTCTTCCTTCGTTCTTGCAACCCTCGGAAGTGAAATCACAGAGATCGTGTCCTCCATAGGTACAATCGTAAGTTTCAAGGTTCAGGCCATTGGCCTTGCAGATGGCATCGAATATACCATCGTCCCTTGATCCCTGATCTCCGAATCTGACACAGCCTCCGTAATAGACAAAAGAGTTGCCGATGAATAAGGCTCTTGGCGGGTTCTCCGCGGCGGGGACAATCCCGCCGCAGGAAGTAACCGCCAAACTGCATAAAGGCAGCACCATCAAACAAATTTTACGTAATGAACCAAAAATCATTTACCACTTTGTGTAACTGTCAATTCGCAGGTGATGGATTCATCTTGTGTGGATATAGTAAGGGTTCCGCTCCGTGAAGATCCTTTATTCTCCTGAACAGTTATCACCATTTCACGATTCCCGACAAACTCCATATCCTTTAATTGGATCCAGTCTATGTCACCGGTCATGACCTTGCATGCAGTGTTGGTGGTTACGTTGATCGTGTATTCTCCACCTGCACTGTTAGCATTTATCGATGAATTATCAATTTTCAAATATTGAACCCTGTTGACTTCAGGGCATTCTTTGCTGCATCCTGCCAGCATAAGGCACAGGAATGCGACAAATATAATATTTATTAGATGTTTCATGACTATAGATTGTTTTAAATATCCAAACCATCATTCCAGCCAGGATTCTGGGTTATGATACCGCCAGTGATCGCCCTGTCTTCAGTGGGGATAGGGAACAGATAATCTTTGCCCTCATCCCAATTCCTGGGGATATTGCTGTGCAAGACAATCTTGCCTTTAGTCTTGTCAGTAAGGGTCATATCCTGGATGTTCATGTAAGATACACCAGTCTCAGCTACAGGAGCAGTGCCGTCATATATAACGAAGTCGGTAACGCCGTCTGCGTCGAGATCGTATTCTCCGACTCCATTTACATACATTCCATAGAATGTCCTGTCGAACCTCTTCCCGGCTTTCCAGCGCATGATGTCCCAGTAACGATGTCCTTCGCACATGAGTTCAACAGTCCTCTCGCGGCGAATCTCCAGGATTACACCCTTGTTATTGCCGGAAACATTCGGATAACCGGTGGTTTCACTCATAAGGTATGGATCCGGATTGGCATTGGCTTCTGCCATGGAGAGGTGAGGCATATTTACTCTGTCACGAAGCTTGTTGATAGAGATGTCAAGGTCTGCCTGGGTCCCAGTCCGCTGCCGTGAATTCACCCAGTTCAGCCTTCGCCTCCGCATAATTCAACATGACTTCTGCCAGTCGGAAATGAATTATGTCATTAGTGGAATTCATGTAGGTGTCGTATGATGGTTCACACACCCACTTGCAGATTTGATAACCGGTCATTGTGGCATCCAGATTCGGCGGACAAAGGGCAGTCTCTCCAAGCCTGGTGTAACCAGGGGTGCGAATTGTCTGTGCCAGGCGTGGATCACGATCGGAAACTTCTTCGGAGAAAAGCATCTTGTCAAAATCAGGCTTATCCGTGAAACGGGTACCATCTTTCATAAGGTAGCTGTCAACGATATCCTTGAGCATGCCGGGCATGTCTCCGCCGGTAGACGTGTAGCATCCTGTACTGTTGTTCAGCATTGTGGTTGCTTTTGCACAACTCTTAGCCAAGATAACTTCACTTGAAAGGACGCTGGCATCCTGAGCGACGAACAGGTCGCGGTAAGGCATGTCTCCCTTGTTATAAAGTGTGTAGCCACCGGTGTTTATGAGAATTGAACTTGCGGATTCACTCTCTTTCAGACATTCTTCCCAATCACCGAGCCCATGGTACTTCCTGTAGGTCCCTTCAAAAAGGAAAACTCTTGATTTAAGGGCAAGTGCAGTCCATTTGGTTACTTTGAAAACGCTTTTCTCCGAAGGAAGATTGTCAATTGCATAATTGATGTCTTCCAGCATGTGCGCTACAACGAGTTTTCTGTCATCTCTTGGTTTGTAAAGTTCTTCGTCATCTGCATCCATGGCCCTGTCTACCCATGGAACATCACCGAAGCGGCGGATTTTGAGCCAGTAGAAATAAGTTCTGAAAAACTTCGCTAACCCGACATATCTTGCCCTTGCCTTGGCATCTTCGCATTGGTCGGCATGTTCAAGGAAGAAGTTGATGTTCCTAAGATCTTCCCAGTCCCAGTTGCCATCTGTTGCAGGTACTGTCCTGGTGTTTTGAACGGCATCCGATAAGACGCTTGGTACGATGACATCAGCTTCTTCGTAAAAGATGCTTGATGCCCCGGGGAATATGAGATAAAACTCGTTTGTAAACAATTCGCATTCCTTAGCGGTCTTGAAGTATGTCTCAGGGCTCAGCTTGTCTTTAGGAACCCTGTCCAACATGTCGTCGCATCCAGCCAAAATCAAGGCAGATACGGTTGTCAATATCAGAATAAATATCTTTTTCATATCCGTAATCGATTATAAGTCTATCGTTGCGCCAAATGTGAGCGTCTTGGGGAAGAAATATCCGGAATTACCGAGCATGAAAAGTTCAGGATCGATATACTTTGTGTGGAGCGGACTGGCGTACCAAAGATTTTCTCCTGAAAGGTAGATGCGCAGATTTGCTATGCCGACCTTGTTGATAATCCTCTTTGGCAGAGTGTAACCCAAGGTGAGGCTCTTCAGGCGGATGTATGCTGCGTTTTGGAGGTAATCAGTGTTATTGCCGTACAGAGATCCTTCGACAGCGATACTTCCACGGGCACGGGGGAAATATCCGTTGGGATTGTCCTCAGACCAGACGTCATCCAGGAAATTCTTAGGGATGAAAGAGACTCTCGGGCTGTTATAAGGTCCCCAGAAGCGGTAGTCTCCACTTCCAGGATACTTCTGCTGCTTGCCAATTCCTTGGAAGAAGATAGAGAAATCGAATCCGCCGTAATCTGCGGCCAGGCGAAGACCGAAACTATATCTTGGCTGGCTGTTACCTATCACTTTGCGGTCACCAGGGTCATCTATTGTTCTTGCTCCGTTGGTGATCTTGCCGTCTCCGTTGAGGTCGATATATTTCAGGTCACCGGCTTTTGCTCCATAGCCGTAGCTGCTGCTTGCAAGATAATAGTCGGCACACATCTGTCTCATGTCGTACTTCTCCATCCATTCTGCAGCCTCAGCGTCGGTCTTGAATTTTCCATCGGTCTGGAATCCCCAGATTTCTCCGAGTTGCTTGCCTACATAAGGCTCTCCATACAGACCGGAAGGATTGTCGCAACGGGTGTATTTTGCCGTGTAGTCCGCCAAGCTTCCCGTTATGTTATAACCGAAACGTTTCCCTCCAAGCATGAAGGAATCTTTCCATCCGAACTCGATTTCCCAGCCCTTGGTTCTCAAGTCATTGGAATTGACCGTAGGCTCGTCTGCACCATAGATTGAAGGAAGCTGTTTGCCTTCTGAGAGGATTCCCTTGACATCGCGGATGTACATGTCCCCGGTAAAGGTCAAGCGGTTATCCAGGAACGCAAGGTCAAGTCCGATATCTTTGGTGTAAACTTTCTCCCATGTTCCTGTAGACACAGGATCAGATACATAGGCATGGGGGAGCCTTTCTTCGCCATCGAACGAGTACTGTATCGTACCGCTTGCGCTGATGGTCTGGAAATATTCATAATAGGAGATGTCCTGATTTCCCAATGAACCATACGATGCACGGATCTTGGCATTGTTGATCATGTTGGAGAGTGACTTCCAGAAAGGCTCCTCGCTGATTCGGTAAGCTACTGAAGCGGAAGGGAAGAAGCCCCAACGCTTGCCACGGAGGAATCGTGAGGATCCATCGTAACGGCCGTCTACTTCGAAAAGATAACGGGACTTGTAATTATAGGTCAACCTGTAGAAATAACCTGCGATGGCTGCCTCGTTAAGTCCACCCTTCAAGGTCTCTACTGAACCAGTTGCCAGATTGAAATCGGACAAATCTTCGGAAAGCAACTCCTTCTTTCGGACATTCAGAGCCTTGTATCGCAAGGATTCATAGTTGACGCCCGCAGTCGCTGTAAAGTTGTGGGCATTGTTCCAGGAATTCTCGTAGAATAAGTAACCATTCGTCGCCAGATTGATTCTCTCATTGCGGATTTCATCGTATTTGTCTCGCGTGACAGTCGTCGGTTCCCAGGCAATCACACCCGGATACTTGTAATACGGGGCTTCCGTAGTACGTGTAGTCTGCAGTTGATGATTGAACTTGTATGAGAAATCAGCATTTGCAGAGAGGTGGTCAGTGATGGTCGCCTTCAAGACATACTGCTGCGAAATCTCATGCATTGTCTTGAGATCCTTCCTTTTGTTTTTCTGGATAATCGAGTTCCAACCTGACATTATGTATTGGCTGGTGGAATTGGTCGCAGAAGTGTGTGAGACCGTAGTTCCATCAGGATGGACCGGGACAAGGAAAGCATGAGTGTTAGTCCAGATAGCATCTGTGTTTTCAGTTCCCACCAAGTAAGAACCGCGGTAGAAGCGGGTGTTACTTGTAAGTTTGAGCCAAGGCCTGATGTTGACGCCTATCTTTGCATTGGCATAATAACCGTCGAAAACATCGGGAGTCTGGCGGAAGATTCCTTTCTCATTGATGTACCTTCCGCTTATGTTGTAATTAACGGTTTTTCCACCGCCGCTGACGTTGAGGTTGTACTCCTGGGTCGGACGTCTCTCGTCGAAGTACCAATTGTACCAGTCGAAGTTG
>CAMHFA010000109.1 GCA_946184255.1 uncultured Bacteroidales bacterium | reverse complement strand
CCGACACATCCTGGAAAGCTGCCGAGTCTCCATACGTTTTCGGAGACATCTGGGCTGGCGAAGTCTATAATGCCCGTGAGGAGAAACCTGGTTGGGACAAGCCAGGCTTTGACGACTCCGCCTGGCAGGCAGCCGTTATTCGTACTGCTCCAGATGGCGTCCTGACTGCCAATGACGGACCTACAGACAAGGTAACAGAGGTGTTTGATCCGGTCTCCTTCGAAAAGCTGGAAGACGGTTCCTACAAGGTTGATTTCGGGAAGATGATCTCCGGATGGGCACATTTCAAAGGTATTTCCGGCAAGCCGGGAGACACCCTGAGGGTAGAGTACCTCAGTGAGTATCCGAGCCCGAGGTGTGAATATGTATTCGCGAGTGAAGCTCCCGTAGATTATTCGCCCAAATTCACATGGTTCGTATTCAGGGAAGCGGTTATCTCCGGCATTGATGATCTTTCACCCGGACAGGTAACCGCGGAAGCAATCAATACAAATGTCCCTCTGAACTCCGAGTTCAATAGTTCCAATCCCCTGTTCGGAAATATCCTGGAAATATTCCAGAGGTCACAGATGGACAACATGCACAGCGCAGTCGCTTCCGACTGCCCTCACCGAGAACGTCTTCCCTACACCGGAGACGGAGAAGTTGCAATGTCAGCAGTACTTTCCTATTTCGATGCTGCAACATTCTACAACAAGTGGATCGACGACGTTATCGGGAGCCAGAATCCCGAGACAGGCTATGTTCCAAACGGTGCGCCATGGGAGCCTATGTGCGGTGGAGGTCCCGCCTGGGGTGCAGCCATATGTGTGATGCCATGGGAGTTCTACCTCCGCTACGGCGACAAGTCCGTGCTTGAGAAGAGCCTGGAAGGAATGAAGAAATATGTCGGCTATCTGAGTACGTGGGCCCTCCCCGACGGAACCATACGCGTGGCAAAGACCACTCCCGACGGAAATCCATTCTACTGGTACAACCTTGGAGACTGGCTGCCGCCGCAGAACAGCGAAATCCCTGACGAAGGGATGGTCCATACTTTCATCTATTGGATCTGCGCCAGGAACACTGCACTTGCAGCTCAGGTTCTGGGAGACAAGACCACAGCTGAAGAGTATTCCGCATTGAAAGACAGGATAAACGATGCGTTCCAGGAGGCATTCTACGATCGGGAGACCAAATCCTACGGTGATAACGGCAGCAATGTGTTCGCTCTGGCCATGGGAGTTCCCGAAGACAGGTACGACGATGTGAAGGCTACCCTGCGAAATGAATTGGAAGTCAAGTATAACGGTCACCTGAACACCGGGATCATCGGCACCCGCTACTTGTTCGAGACCCTCTCGGTGAACGGGATGGGCGACCTGGCCTACATCATAATGAACCAGCGGGATTTCCCGAGCTTCGGGTGGTGGATTGAGCAGGGAGCTACAACTTCTTGGGAGCAGTGGAACGGAACAGATTCCAGGAACCATCCGATGTTCGGAGGGGGTTTGACATGGTATTCCCGCATTCTTGCCGGTGTGGACACCGATCCTGCCGAGCCTGGATTCAAGCATTTCATAGTAAAGCCAATCCCCACCAGGGGACTCGGCGAAGTAAGCTACTCGACCCTCACCCCTTACGGAGAGGTCAGCTCACATGTAAGCCATGACGGAACGACCGTAAAGATGGAGGTCAAGGTACCGTTTGGCTCAAGAGCCACCGTCTATGTTCCCAAGAGCGTCGATGCTGCCGCAACCCGACCCATGGCGGACGACAGTTACACCGTCCACGAAGTCGGTCCCGGAATATATAGCTTCTAGGCTTAACTGCTACCAGATGATATTCAGGCCGAAGGCGGCATTGGGATAGTTCCTTCCGGGGAATACGAAGTTGGAACTCCTCAGGCCAAGAAGGCCGTCCGTACCGGCGAACAGGTTGAAATGCCCGAGCTTGACATTGGCGAATGCACCTAATGTGATGCCGTAAGTGCCGGCTCCAAGGCTCCCGATCAACTCGACAAACTTTACCGGTCTGTAATTGACACTCCCCCTGAGATCCCAGAAAGGACAGATATCGTCATAACGGAAAGTGGCGATGCCACCGAAGGAAAGATCCGAGTAGAGCAGATACTTTGCTCCGAACCTTGCCGTCAGCGGAAGGACCTGAAGGCTCTGGTACTCGTCCTCTTTCTGGATCTGAAGGGCCTGTGCCATCAGGTCACCCATGTCAGAGAACTCATTAGCCATCCTGGAACCACGATGACTGTGAGGCTGGTAATCATAGGTAAAACTGCTCCCGGAGAGGGCATGGCCATAGAGGTTATGGAACCAGAACACACAACCGATATCCGAAACTGAGGCTGAGAACTGCCATGAACTGTCATCGTAGAGTATACCGAGATCGGCACCGACTCCGTAGCCATTCATGATTCCGGGAGATTTTCCGACCTTGGTGTGAGGGAAGTCGATCAGTTCCGGAGATGTATCTGACAAGCGGCGGGTAGCAATGTCGATGCCGTCATAAGCCGAGGCAACCACTCCGCTGGAGGAAACAGTCCATTCATTCCCGGACTTCGTAACCTTCAGGTTGTCCATGTCAACGTAAGAGTTCTGAAGTCCTATGACTCCCTTGAACCTCATGCCTACTGTCAGTTTCCGGTTGGGTTTCCAAGACGAAGTGATCCCTATCTCCATGAATGAAGTGGCATGAGCCCTAAGCCCGGACATGTCATAAGACCCGTCTGATGCAGGACCCTCCTTGAGATATCTCATCAGGTCGTAAGGCAAAGCACCGGTCGCATAGTTGCGGATATTGAAATCCACTATGTTGTACATTCCGCCTGCCTTGAACCCTACGGCCAGCAGGTTGACATAGTTCTCACTGGAGAACTTGTTTATACCACTCTTGAACCGTCCCAGGAAGTCGGAAGCCTGGACTTCATCATTCATGAAGGTAACTTTCTCTCCTCCTTTCTTGTAGATGACATCACCCATGGAGAAACTCCCTGTGTAAGCCATAGAAGAGGTGCCTGCCACAGGCAACCCTACGAAACTGTACCTGGGATGGAAGGCCGGATTCAGCCTGTAGGAATAGGTAAAATCCTCGGAGAAGTAGGATGTCTGGATGGTCTGGGCCATGAGGCCGCAACTCAAGAGTCCGAGGATGGGGATAAGGATCTTTTTCATATTGTTCTTTCTTGCTTGTCGAATTGGTTTAATAGCCCTTTGCTATATTGTCAGCGATGGCCTGTACCAGGCGGTTGCGAGCCTCAACACTGGCCCATGCGGTATGAGGAGTCAGGCTTAGCTTCTCAGGGTGCCTGGTGTGAAGAAGGGGATGATCGGCAGGAAGAGGTTCCTTGGCGAAGACATCGAGGCCTGCACCACCTATTATTCCTTCATCTATCACCTTCGCCAGAGCCTCTTCAACCACTATCCCCCCACGTCCCATGTTGACTATAAAGGCCGTTGGCTTCATCATCCTGAGTTCATTCTCCCCTACCAGACCGGCAGTACGCTCATTATATGGGGCATGGACTGAAATAACGTCCGACTCCCTCATCAACCGTTCAAGGGGAACCGCAGGATACTCCTTGCAGTGCCCCGTCCCGGAAGTGGAGTAGTAAATAACCTTCATTCCGAACGCTTCTCCAACCTTGGCCACCTTCGAACCGATGTTACCCATTCCTATGATTCCAAGGGTCTTGCCGGTAATTTCGAAGAAAGGCTTTGAAACATCAGTGAATATCTTTCCACGTGAATACTCCCCCGACTTGACGGTACTGTCGAAATACGGGCCGTTACCCATCAAGGTAAGGATGTGCATGAATGTCTCTTGAACCACGGAGTCGGTCGAATAGCCGGCCACATTGCGGACAGGAATTCCCTTGGTTGCGCAAGCCTCAACGTCGATATTATTAACTCCTGTAGCTGCCTCGCAGACAAGCTTGAGTTCAGGAGCCGCATCCAGAAGCATTTTATCAACCTTTATCTTATTGACAATCAAGACTTCGCAGTCTCCCACGCGGGCACGTGCCTCCTCAGGAGTGGAAGTCGGCCAGCAGACCAGATCACCCAGTTTTGCGATCGGTTCGAGTGAAGTGTCGCCCAAAGTGGCCGCGTCAAGGAATACTATCTTCATAAATTAGAAATATCTTTCTAATATAGTAATAATTACAAATTCAATCAAATATCTAGCGATATAAAAAAAGAGGACGGAGACATAAGCCTACCGTCCTCTTCGTGCGCGGGATGAGAGCCACTGGTTTGTAACGGATTGTTTCATGTAAAAGTACAGTGTCAGTCATCCTCTGGATGGTCGTTTTTCAATGGAATCGATGATTCCGTAAAATCGTCTGGTACTCCATTTGGTCCTCCAGAAGGCTTGATGAAGAAGGATGATGACTTCAACATCTCTGCATTTTCCTTCTCGGAGATCCTGATGTAACGGAGGAAGGTAGTTTCCCTCTTGTGTCCGGTAACCTTCATGATAGCTATGGATGGAATGCCGGACTTGTAAGCGTTGGTGGCGAAAGACCTCCTTGCTGTATGGCTTGAGACCAGCTCATACCTTTTCTTGACAAGCTCTGTCTCGTGACCTCCGATGTTCCGGCTTATGACCACATCGTCATCCAGCCCGGCCAGTTTTGCCACATCCTTGATTTGCTCGTTAAGCTTCTGTTCATACAGAGGATGCTCGAAGTCATATCCTCTGTCTATGATTTCCTTGACAACCCAGTGGACAGGTACTGCCGTAGTGATTCCAGTCTTCCTGTTCCTTATCCTTATGACCCCATCCTCGATGTTGGCTGGTTTAAGCCTTGAGTAGTCAGATACACGGAGGCCAGTAAACGCACCTATGAGGAACATGTCCCTTGCCTTTCGCATGGCGGCTACCTTCTTTGCCACGTTCTGCGGACGGTGGTCTTTCATGATTGTCAAAACGCTGTTCTCGTCAATCTCCACT
>CAMHFA010000108.1 GCA_946184255.1 uncultured Bacteroidales bacterium | reverse complement strand
CCAAGGATGTGAAGGGTTCGCATTCATGGTTCGAGTTCGGTCCTGTCAAATTCCAACCGGCAGAAATATCAAAAATTACTACGTCTCTGCTATTGGCCACCTTGATGAGCCAGACCAACTACAAGATCACCAGACTGAAGGACTTCCTCTTGACGGCCATCATCATCGGAGTGCCCATGCTGGTAATCCTTGCGGAAAGCGAGACTGGTTCAGCGTTGGTCTATGCCGGGTTCATATTCGTAATGTACAGGGAAGGCTTCTCCGGTTGGTGGCTGTTCAGCATAGGGATGGCCATTCTTCTGTTCATCCTGACACTCACAGCCTCACCCTATGTGTCATTACTGGTGCTTATCGGCATTGTGATGATTTCTGCTGCTGTCAGTTCCGGAAAGATTGGAGTCATCTTCTGGATCAACATGGGGCTTCTGCTGCTGTTCTGCCTCCTTCCATGGATCCTTGGAAAAACTGTTTCGCCTGAGAGTTTCCTGGGAAAGGTCAAGCCCATGTACATACTTATCGGGATTTCCATCTGTGCACTTCCGTACTTCCTTCTGAAGGGATACCGTGAGCGCAAAAGGCACATATCCCTCTCCGCACTGGGTCTGATGGCAGGAATTGCCCTTATCTTCTCAACTGATTTCATATTCAACAACATCCTTCAGGACCACCAGAGGAAGAGAATCGAGGTGCTGCTGGGCATGAAGGAGGATCCCGCCGGAGTGGGTTACAACGTCAACCAGAGCATGATTGCCATCGGCTCCGGAGGATTCAAGGGAAAGGGATTCCTCAATGGAACCCAGACCACCTTCGGTTTCGTCCCTGAACAGAGTACCGATTTCATTTTCTGCACCGTCGGGGAGGAATGGGGTTTCCTGGGCTGCCTTGTGGTAATCCTTCTTTATGTCTTCTTGATCTGGAGGATAATAGTGGATGCAGAAAAGAGCAGGGAGGCCTTTACGCGTATCTACGGGTACTGTGTAGCTGCGTGCATATTCATGCACCTGTTCATCAACATAGGCATGACCATCGGACTCATGCCGGTGATTGGCATCCCGCTTCCGCTTCTCAGTTACGGAGGGTCGTCCCTCTGGGCATTTACAGTGCTGATATTCATATTCATTGCCCTCTACCGGCAGGAAAAGAAATACTATTGATACCATGAAAAAGACTCTGACCACATTGCTCGCGGCCCTTTTCTGCGTTGTATCTTTCGCTCAAGTCAAGGTTGCCGTCCATGAAAATGCTACAGATCAGCCAATAATCCCCAAGGAGATTTATGGCCAGTTTGCAGAACATCTCGGGAGGTGTATCTACGACGGAATCTGGGTAGGTAAGGACTCCCCGATTCCCAATGTGGATGGTTACAGGAAAGACCTGGTTGAAGCAATCCGCAACCTTAAAGTGCCTGTGCTCCGCTGGCCGGGAGGCTGCTTTGCCGACGAGTATCATTGGATGGACGGAATCGGCCCTGTGGCAAATCGTCCTAAGATGATCAATTCCAACTGGGGAGGCACCGTGGAGGACAACTCCTTCGGAACGCATGAGTTCCTCAACTTCTGCGAGATGCTCGGAATCGAACCATACATCTCCGGCAACGTGGGATCGGGAACGGTCCAGGAACTGGCCAAGTGGGTTGAATATATGACCGCGAAAGGCGGTACCATGGCGGAAATGCGCGCTGCAAACGGGCGCAAGGATCCATGGAAGGTAAAATACCTGGGAGTAGGAAACGAGAGCTGGGGTTGCGGAGGCAACATGACTCCAGAGTTCTACTCCGACCAGTACAAGAGATATGCTATCTACTGCCGCAACTATGACGGTAACCGTCTTTACAAGGTGGCCAGCGGTGCTTCCGACTATGACTACAACTGGACCAAGGTCCTGATGAACAATGTCAGGAGTGACATCTCCGGCCTTTCCCTTCATTACTACACAGTGATGAACTGGGGTCACAAGGGTTCCGCCACAGAGTTTGACGAAGACGAGTACTACGACATCCTTGCAAAAGCAGTGGAAATCGACGAAGTCCTCAAGAACCATGAGGCTATCATGGATCTTTACGATCCCCGCCACAGGATAGACCTTCTTCTCGACGAATGGGGCACCTGGTTTGACGTGGAACCCGGGACGAACCCTGGCCATCTCTTCCAGCAGAACAGCATGAGGGATGCCATGGTGGCAGCCATGTCCCTGGACATATTCAACAAGCACACCTCACGCCTCAAGATGGCCAACATCGCACAGATGGTAAATGTGCTTCAGGCCATGATCCTGACGAAGGGCTCTGAAATAGTACTGACACCCACCTATCATGTCTTCAGGATGTACAATGTCCACCAGGATGCCACCTCGGTTCCGGTGGTATTCTCAGCCGGAGAGAAGGTTTCAAAGGCAGGAAGGATATTCCCTCAACTCAGTGTCAGCGCATCTAAATCTGACGCGGTACACATCTCACTTTCAAACCCTTCCGTGACTGAGACCAAGACCGTAGAGCTCGAATTCGACGCCCTTAAGCCGTCCAGTGTCACCGGCGAAATCCTGCGTGGCAAGGGCAAGGGTCTGGAAGCTGTCAAGTCTTACAATGATTTCGGTGGCAAGACCACTGTGGAACCTGTGGCCTTCAAGGATTTCAAGACTTCGGGACGGGTGATAAAGGTCACCCTTCCTCCTGCTTCTGTTGTTGTTCTGAATGTAAAATAGTCATGAAGAAGTTATTTGCAGCCATCCTGGTTTTGGTTGCCATTATCTCCTGCAAACCAGGCGGTCCTATAATCAGAATTGAAAGTGGGCTCGTGAAAGGTGTTTCTACTGAAACTCCCGGGGTTACTGTCTTCAAGGGCATTCCTTACGCCGCTCCTCCAGTGGGGGATCTCCGCTGGAAAGCCCCTCAACCTGTAAGGCATTGGAATAACCTGAAGGTATGTGACAGCTGGGGTAATCCCGCCTGGCAGACTCCACACACTCCCGGTGGCTACACTCCTGAATTCTTCTTCGACGGTGACCCTGAATTCAGCGAGGACTGCCTGTACCTGAATGTCTGGACACCGGCCGCAGGGGAAAAAGAAGCCAAACTTCCTGTGACACTCTGGATTCATGGTGGTGGATATGTAGCCGGCTGGGGCTTCGAGCCCGAAATGGACGGCGAAGAATGGGCTGCCCATGGCGGAGTACTCGTTACCTTCAACTACCGACTCGGACTGCTTGGTTTCCTGGCTCATCCTGCCCTCAGCGCCGAAAGCCCTGAAGGATTCAGCGGAAACTACGGCATGCTTGACCAGATTGCTGCACTTAAATGGGTCAAAGATAATATCCAGGCTTTCGGAGGGGATCCGGAGCGGATAACCATAATGGGGCAGAGCGCCGGAGCTATGAGCGTTCAGACTCTGGTCACATCACCTCTTTCCAAGGACCTCATTGCAGGTGCCATCATCCAGAGCGGAGGAGGAATCAGGGAAAGCCAGCTTCTCGGTGGATCTCCCCTTTCGATTGCTGAGGAATCAGGGAAGGAATTGATGGACTGGGCAGGATGCAGCACACTGGAACAGATGCGTGCCTTACCTGCCGAGGATTTTCCTACCATGGCCACGCGTTTCCGTGCTGAAACTGGTAAACCCTTGGTCGGATTGACCGCCCCTGTCATTGACAACTATGCTCTTTCAGAAACCTTCTCTCAAGCAGCCTTGGAAGGCCGGATTGCCAACGTACCTTACATGATTGGCTGTACGCTTGACGACATGGGTGCCCTCGCAAGTGGAATAGACCGCTTCTGCCTGGAAAGGCAGAAAGTCGGAGGCACAGCCTATGCCTACCATTTCGACCGCAGGCTCCCGACCGACGGTCGTCCTGATGTTCTCAAAGGAGCTTTCCACTCATCGGAACTCTGGTACATGTTCAAGTCGCTCCGCTTCTGCTGGAGGCCTTTCGTCGATGGAGACTATGACCTTGCAGAGCAGATGATCACATGCTGGACCAACTTTGCTGCCTATGGCAATCCAAACGGAGAAAAGACCGGTCCTTGGACTCCCTTCACCGAGGAAAGCCCGCTGTTCATGGTGTTCAAACTGGATGATAGCGGAGCAGTAGCCTCCGGAATGGAGGTCATTGCTTCAGAGTAACAAATAAGGTAGCGTGGACCTAGTCCGCGCTACCTACATTTCCAAGAGCAAATTAGGAAGCCTACTTCAGGGCTTTCTTGATCAGGTTCCAGACCCACAAAAGGACCACGGCACCAATGACGGCGCTGACGATCTGGCCATACCATTGTGACCAGAATGATCCGTCTGCACCAATGAGACCCAGCAGCCAGCCACCGACAAAGCCGCCAAGAAGACCGATGATGATGTTCCAGATGAGACCACCTTTGTCTTTGACCACAAAGAAACCGGCAAGCCAGCCAGCAATGGCTCCGAAGAGCAAAGTAAGTAGGATGTTCATGGTATTGATTATTAATGGTATTGCAAGATAGAAAACATTTTGCAAGAAACCAATATGTTCAATAAGGGACTTTCCTAGAAATCTTTCAGCAACCTGCTGAGCATGGTATCCATATCTCTGCCGTTGAGAGGATCTTTCTCAAGGAAAGGGATGGGATGGATATAGTGGACGATCTCATCACTGACCGAGTCTATCACCACGCAATACATGTTGCAGTCATAAGGGGTCTTGTTACTCGGATCCGAATAAGGCTCGTATGTCGACTTCTTCTTATCTTCGTCCTTGTTTTTCTTGTTGAATATCGCGTCGAGGGCGGCTCCGATTACGTTTCCGATGGCCTCCTGCCTCTCCTCATAACGTATGGCCTCCCTGGAACGGATAAAACCGGTAGAGAAGATGACGACGCCATAACGGTGACCGCTGCGGTCAATCGCATCGAGGAGGTCTCCGGGGACCCTTACCTTGCTAAGGCGAGACGTCGAGACGGAACCGATGTTCTGGATCCACTTGCGGACTTCAC
>CAMHFA010000107.1 GCA_946184255.1 uncultured Bacteroidales bacterium | reverse complement strand
TATGATGCCTGCCGACAAGCTATGGCCTCTGGACAAGGCCACCTGGGACTATCTGGACGGCAACGGTTTCCATCTGATGAGCACACTCTACGATGAGATGGTACGGTGCTATGGTGAATCCTCAAGCATAGAGGAATATGCAAGGAAGGGACAACTGGTTGGAGCGATGAATTCCAAGAGCATCTGGGAGGTTTGGAACTATAATCGTCTTGACGACGGAGACAGGTTCTGCTCCGGACTGCTGTTCTGGTACCACAACTGTCCCAATGTCCAGGTATGCGCCAGGATGTGGGACTGGTACCTGGAGCCTACGGCTTCATTGTATCATACAATGCATTCTCTTGAGCCACTGCATGTTCAGTTTGATTATCTTAAGAATACCGTCAGCATAATCAACGATTCTGCCGACGATATCGGCCAACTGGTTGTTAAAGCAGAACTGTACAATCTTGACAGCAAACTTGTCAAGAAATGGAGCGCTTCCGCTGACATCCCGGCTGACAAGGCCGTTGATGATGTCATGAAACTTGAGTTCCCTTCTGGAATTTCAAAGGTACACTTCATCCGCCTCAGCCTTGCCGACAAAACCGGAAAGGTTCTCTCCGAGAACCTCTACTGGCGTTCAACGGACAGTTACGAAGGTCCACAGACTGTGACCGGTCCCTGCACATCAGGTTTCGAACAATTGCAGGAAATGCCAAAGGCTAAGGTCAGGCTCACCAAAAAGGCAATGCCCGATGGGAGCATTGAAGTGATGCTGAAAAATACGTCAGGTAAAATAGCGTTTTTCAACAGGTTGCAACTGAGGGACAGTTACGGTGAACCGGTTCATGGAACAGTATATTCAGACAACTTCATCACCCTGATGCCACACTCATCGAAGACAATAGTCATCAAGCCCGCGGCATCGGCCCAGGGTGACTTCAAGTTATTCTTCGAGGGTTGGAACAGCTCACTTTAGTCCCTCATATTCCTTCAAGGCTGCGAAGGCCTTTGGAGAAAGGAGTATGATGGCGGCGACATTCACCCATGCCATGATACCGACACCAATGTCTCCAAGGGTCCAGACCAGGTTGGCCTCCTTGACAGCACCGAAGATTACAGATCCCAGGATTACAACCTGGAGAATCCTGATAAGGAGCATCTCCATTTTAGTCGAGAAACCCTTCTTCAAACTGCACAGGTACATCAAGCTGGATTCCGAGTAGAAATAGTACGCCATTACGGTCGTAAAGACAAAGAATGCCAGTGCTATGCTTACGAAAATGCTGCCAAACCCACCGATGGCAGAGTCGACTGCTGCCTGGGTATAACCGACATAATTAGCCCCAAGGGAAGGGTCGTTGGCAAGGAGCATTTCTCCTGTCTTGGAATCCAGGATATTGAAAGTTCCGGCCGAGAGGATCATGAGGGCCGTGGCTGTACAGACAAGAAGAGTGTCAACATAAACCGAGAACGCCTGAACGAGTCCTTGCTCGGCAGGATGGTTTACATCAGCCGAAGCAGAAGGGATCGCTCCGGTACCTTGTCCAGCTTCGTTTGAGAACAGCCCCCTCTTCACCCCCATCATGATGGTTGAACCCAGGATACCTCCGCACAGCGGATTGACTCCGAAGGCATTCTGCACTATTAAAGAAAGAAGGCCGGGAATGGCTTTCCAGTTAAGGGCAAGGATGGTTATAGAGATCAAAACATACACTATCGCCATGAAAGGCGTCACCAGTGAAGCAGCCTTGGCAATCCTGTTGACTCCCCCGACTATTACGAGTCCGAGGATGAATGCAAGGACAAGTCCGGAAACCAACGGATTGACACCGAATGAATTCAACGCGGCTGCCGATAGACCGTTCGCCTGGACGGTCGGCAGAAGCAGTCCTGTAGCTATGATAGTAACCACTGCGAACAGGATGGCCATCCAGCGTGCCTTGAGGCCCTTTTCGATGTATGTTGCCGGACCTCCTCTGTAACCGGTCGGATGGGAGAACTTGAACATCTGAGCGAGGGTTGATTCCACATAGGCTGTAGAAGCTCCGAAAAAAGCGATTATCCACATCCAGAAAACCGCTCCAGGGCCACCAAGGGCTATGGCAGTGGCCACACCTACTATGTTGCCGGTACCCACACGGCCCGACAGGGCGATGCAGAAAGCCTCGAACGACGAAACGCCTTTCTTCTCCGAATCCTTGTCCTTTTTCCTGAAGAGAAGACGGACCATCAGGCCTATGCGCCTTAACTGGACAAAACGGGTCCTGAAAGAGAAGTACAGACCGGCTCCTACAAGGAGGACAACCAATGCGGGACTCCACACTATTCCGTTGATAGTGGATACAATCTTATCGAACATGTTCAAAGATAAGTAATTATATCCTATATAACAAAAATCGCCCCCAGATGATCTCTGGAGGCGGTTTCCGTGCTCTGTTAGGGACTCGAACCCTAGACCCACTGATTAAGAGTCAGTTGCTCTACCAACTGAGCTAACAAAGCATTTTAAAGAATCAGCTCCTTTGTGAACCGTTCGGGGCTCGAACCCGAGACCCCAACATTAAAAGTGTTGTGCTCTACCAACTGAGCTAACGATTCTTACCAATCGCTTCGGCATGTTTCCGAATCGGGATTGCAAATTTAGGTTGTTCAGCAGAAAAAAACAAATATTTCCCGCTTTTTTTAACTTTTTTTCAAAACTTTAAGTGCAAATCAGCCTTCAACAAGGTCGGAATATCTCAAAATCCTCCATTCACCCGACTCATCTTCCACCAAACCGGTGAGGCTTTCCACCCAGTCACCGCAGTTCATGTAACGTATTCCGTTCTTAAGTATCTTGTCTTCGGGATGATGGATATGCCCGCAGATAATCCCGTCACACTTCTTGGAATGGGCAAAATTAGCAAGATCAGATTCAAATCCAGAAATGAGGTTGACAGCCTTCTTTACTCCGTGCTTGATGGCTTTTGAGAATGAATATTTTTCCTTTCCGCTCTTCTCCCTTGCCTTGTTCCAGATGTTGTTGAATTTGAGGAGGAAATTATATGCGACATCCCCGAACTTCGATATCCATCGGAAACCGGAAGTCACGCTGTCGAAGGCATGACCGTGGATTACAACATACCTCTTCCCTTCCTCCTCGATAATATATTCATTGATGAAAGAGATATTGAAAAGCTGACAGGGAGTGATGTAGTCCAGGAAGTCATCATGGTTGCCGGTCACATACACGACTTCCGTGTCGAAGGCTTCCTTCATCTTCATGATAGCACTGAAAAAGGCGGACTGGCGGACGGTCCACTTGTCATCAATTAGCTTCAGTTGCCAACCATCGACTATGTCCCCGGCAAGGATCAGCCTGTCACAGGAGAGCCGTGTCAGGAAACGGGTGACCTCGCTTATTTTGGAGAAAGGGGCCCCCATGTGAACATCGGAGATAACAACTGTCTTGAAATGAATCCGTTCCATCCTTATCAACTGTCCTGCGGGGCAGAATATTCCTTAATTTTCTGCTCTTCACTAATCGGACAGACCAGAATATCCGGTCCATTGACAGCCACCACGTAATCCTTCAGGCCGGACACCACGACGGTTCCAGTACCTTCGGCATGTACGATGCAGCCTTCACAGCCGAACAGCCTAATGTCCCTTCCGATAACCTTGTTGTCACCTTCTATTGCCTTGGCGGCTCCCCCGTCAGGGACAGGGTCTTCGTCAGGCATCGGGATATTATCCTTAATCGAACTGAAGCTTCCCAGGTCAGACCATCCCAGGTCACTGGCTATGACATAGATCTCGTCAGACTTTTCCATGACGGCATAGTCGATCGATATCTTTTCACATTCGGGGAAACACTCCTGAAGAACGTCCTCTTCTTTCCATGTGCCGAATGAGGAAGCTATCCTGTCCATCAACGATGCGATCTGGGGAGCATGGGTGCGGATTTCGGAGATGATCGTCCTGCAATTCCACACGAAGATCCCCGCGTTCCAGAAATAATTTCCGGCGGCAAGATATTCCTTGGCGGTTGCCAGGTTGGGCTTCTCCTTGAATCCCAGGACCTTTACCACCTCATCAGACTGTTTTTCGCTGGCGCAGATATAGCCATAGCCGGTCTCTGGCCTGGAGGGTTCTATTCCAACCGTCACGATGTGATTACTTCCGTCGGTAAAATTGAGGGCCTTGCGTATCGCGGCGGCGAAATTATGGACGTTGATCACCAGCGCATCAGCGGGAGTGACAACTATGTTGGCATCAGGATTGACCGATGCGATCTTCCACGATGCATAGGCAATGCAAGGAGCAGTGTTACGAGGTTCCGGCTCGGCAAGTATGTGATCGGCGGGAATCATGGGGAGTTGCCGGCTGACGGTCTCTACATAGTCGGCAGAGGTAACCACCCAGAAATTCGAAAGGTTGCAAACCGGGAGGAACCTGTCAACCGTCATCTGGATCAGGGTCTTTCCAATTCCAAGGATATCTATGAACTGTTTCGGCATCGCAGGGGTACTGACGGGCCAAAGCCTGCTTCCCACTCCCCCAGCCATAATCACTACATGTGTGTCCATAAGCTATAGTTTTCTGTTTGTAAATTTAAGAAAATTGATGGATATAAACAGAATATTTTGTAAATTGGCAAATGTATTGGACATTACACTCTAATCACTTAATAGTTTAAGATCATGAAAAAGTACATCGCTGAATGCATCGGAACATTCGTTCTGACATTCCTCGGCTGCGCCACGGCAATGTTCGTGGGATGCGGCACGCCTGCAGGCCTATTCGCCACCGCTGCCGCTTTTGGTCTTTCTGTTGTAGCAATGGCTTACACCATCGGAGGCATCTCGGGTTGCCACATCAATCCCGCAATCACCCTTGGTGTTGCCTTGTCCGGACGCATGAGCTGGAAGGATGCCTGCGGCTACTGGATCGGCCAGGTCATCGGAGCTATCATCGCCGGTGCCCTCCTGCTCCTCTTCGCCAAAGT
>CAMHFA010000106.1 GCA_946184255.1 uncultured Bacteroidales bacterium | reverse complement strand
GAGTCTGGCAGGGATTTCCTTATGACCTCCAGTGAGTCCGCCTCCGTGGAACCAAACTATGGTAGGGAAGTCTTTTGCTTCTGCCGGATAGTAGAAGTCAAGGACACAGCGTTCGGCAGCATACTCCCCGGCTTGCTGGTGATAGGGGATGCCTTGTTCGAGGTTGTATCGGCCCTGTGCGAAAGTGCTTGCCGAAAGCAGCAGGAAGGACAGGATGTACGCTAACTTTTTCATGTTATTTTTCTTTTACTCTTTTCCCGGTCATGTGTTCGATAACGAATTCCAGGACAGCAGCCCTTGGAGCATTACGCCTCATGTCTTCTTCCATGTTGTAGCTGTCAGGAAAGTATTTCTCTCCTATTTTTCTCAGGAGTGTGTCATGCCTTGTGTCATCCGTCACTTCATGGACCCTCCCGAAGCAGATCACACTCTTCACATTGTACCACCATTCACCTGGCTCCTTGACCGGTTCGGCAAGTACTGAGAAGCAGGCTTTGTCACAGGCCCTGACTGCGTCTATCTTGTGGCCTTCGGTGGCGCAGTGGAAGTATAGCCTGCCATCCTCGTAGTAGAAATTTATCGGAACTGAGTACGGGTAACCCCCGTCACCTGTTACGGAGAGGAATCCCCTCGGTGCTTTTTCGAGAATTTCCAGACACTCTTCGCGTGGGAGTTCCTGCTTGAACCGGCGCATCGGCCGGAATGTCATATTTCCATCCATGATTTACAAATATACATTTTCCGGAGGAATATTCTTACATTTGCACGAACCTCTTGAAACAGGAATCGTTATGTTCGAAGTAACCTTGCTTGAAGACCGCGTTGAAGATGGATTGAGGAAGGCCTCATTCCAGACATGCGGCGTAGTTTGTTCGACTCAGATCGACATCGAACTTGATGGAGATACTATCCATCGTGTCAAGTATACCAATGGATGCAATGGCAACACCCAGGGAGTGGCAGCCCTCATAGCCGGAATGAAGGTCGATGATGCGATCCGGAGGCTCGATGGAATCAACTGCAAGGGCAGGGGAACCAGCTGCCCCGACCAACTGGCCCGGGCACTCAAGTCATTGGAATAACATTCCGTTTGCCAAAATCGCCTCGCATCCTTCCAGAATGTCCTGGAAGGCCTCTTCGAAATCACCCGTGTACCAGGGATCGGCGACATCCCTTCCGCGTCCGGTGTAGGACATCAGCAGGTGGACCTTATTATCTGGATCTGAAGGAATTATCCTGCGGATAAGCCTTAGGTTTGAGGCATCCATGCAGATAATGCGGTCGAAGCGGTCATAGTCAGCCCGTGTAATCTGTCTTGCCCTTTTCCCATTGTCAAAGGGCACTCCGTGCTGGACCAGGCAACGTTTTGCAGGAGGGTAGATGGGGTTGCCTGCCTCTTCGGAAGAAACAGCAGCTGACTCGATGAAATACTGCCTCTCAAGTCCTTGCGAGCGGGTGAGGGCCTTCATTATGAATTCTGCCATAGGGGAGCGGCAGATGTTTCCGTGGCAGACAAACAGGATTCTCATATCAGTTCCCAAAGTACAGAATTTTAAACGAGAAATAAAAGATTCATTATCTTTGTTCCAATCATTCACAGTAAAACAATTATCAGATTATGAGAAAAATCATCTTGGTGCTCGTTGCCATTTCTTTCGCTGCGATTGCCAACGCGCAGGTCTATGGCGGTGGTTCATTGTCACTTAGGACAAACTCTGACGCAGAGACTACCCAGATCAGCATTGTTCCCGAGATTGGGTTTGTCCTTAATGATAAGTTTTCAATTGGAGCAGCTCTCGGGCTTTATACTATCAGCTATGAAGATTTTGGGAGTTCGAATACCATTTCCATCAAACCTTATGTAAGATATACATTGCTGACGGCCGGACCTGTGAGTCTCTTCACGGATGCTGCTTTCACTTATTCGAAGCCGAAGAATCATGACGGGACCTGGGAGATCGGTCTCTATCCGGGCATCTCCGCTCCAATCAGCGGCAGGCTTTCTGCCGTGGCCCATATCGGAGCTTTGTCCTACAACTCGAATACTACTTTCAGCCTCGGTTTGAGTAATATCGCCTCTGCCGGTCTGTTTTTCAATTTCTAGTATCGGGAAGGGAAAGTGTTTTTTGTCTTAAGGGGAAAAATGTGTAAATTTGCCCGCTTTTGCAAAAACATTTTAAATATATCATGAAATTGAAAATCGTTGTCCTGGCCAAGCAGGTACCTGACACCAGGAACGTGGGCAAAGATGCGATGACTGCAGAAGGCACTGTGAATCGTGCTGCTCTGCCCGCCATCTTTAATCC
Source organism: uncultured Bacteroidales bacterium (assembly GCA_946184255.1). Classification (GTDB taxonomy): domain Bacteria; phylum Bacteroidota; class Bacteroidia; order Bacteroidales; family UBA932; genus Cryptobacteroides. Next base: position 2,678 of record CAMHFA010000106.1, on the reverse strand, counting down.
GGATGATCTCCTAGCCCTTGAACAGGCACTGCGCCTTAAGGAACAGAATCCGGGTTCTTCAGTTGGAATCCTTACCATGGGACCTCCCCGTGCAGGGGAAATAATCCGTCAGGGCCTTTACAGGGGCGCTGATACAGGATGGCTGCTTACCGACAGGCTCTTTGCCGGGGCAGACACCCTTGCAACCTCATATGCCCTTGCCACTGCCATCAAGAAGATCGGAGATGTCGATCTCGTTATCGGAGGACGCCAGGCCATCGACGGTGACACCGCCCAGGTGGGTCCCCAGGTAGCCCAGAAACTTGGTCTGAACCAGGTGACCTATGCAGAGGACATTAAAGTCGAGGATGGTGTGGCCACAGTGCGCCGTCATATCGATGGTGGAGCTGAGACTGTCAAGGTTCCGCTTCCCGCGCTTATTACCGTGAACGGAAGTGCTGCTCCCTGCCGTCCGCAGAACGCCAAGCTCGTCATGAAATACAAGAGGGCGACCTGCCCTATGGAGCGTCCGGCTGAAGTGCCTTATGCTGAACTTTATGAAGGACGTCCTTATCTGACCCTAAACCAGTGGAGCGTTGCCGATGTGGACGGTGATCCCGGTCAGTGCGGTCTCGCTGGATCGCCTACCAAGGTCAAGAGTGTCCAGAACATCGTGTTCCAGGCCAAGGAGTGCAAGCATCTGACTGCTTCCGACGCCGACATCGAAGGTATGGTCAAGGAATTGTTGGACGAAAAGATAATCGGATAGGGCTATGAACAACGTATTTGTATATTGCGAGATAGAGGGGACAACCGTAGCAGAGGTCTCCCAGGAATTGCTCACCAAGGGTCGCAAGCTCGCCGATGAACTAGGAGTACAACTCCACGCCGTGGTCGCCGGAACAGGTATCAAAGGCAAGGTCGAGGACCAGATCCTCCCTTACGGGGTTGATAAGCTTTTCGTATTTGACGGAGAAGGACTTTTCCCTTACACTTCCGCCCCACATACCGACATCCTTGTAGGACTGTTCAAGGAGGAGAAGCCCCAGATCTGCCTTATGGGCGCGACTGTCATAGGTCGCGACCTGGGTCCCAGGGTCTCTTCATCCCTTACCAGCGGACTCACCGCTGACTGCACCCAGCTTGAGATCGGTCCCTACACCGACAACAAGACCGGCAAGACCTACGAGAACCTGCTTTACCAGATCCGTCCCGCATTCGGCGGCAACATCGTCGCGACGATCGTCAATCCTGACCACCGTCCTCAGATGGCGACCGTGCGTTCTGGTGTCATGAAGAAGGCTATTTATGAGGGCAAGGCCGCCGGAGAGGTGGTCTATCCTGAGGTTTCCATATTTGTCTCGCCTGAGGCCTATGTCGTTCAGGTACTCGACCATCATGTGGAAAAGGCAAAGCACAATCTCAAAGGTGCTTCGATAGTTGTTTCCGGAGGTTACGGAATGGGCAGCAAGGAAGGCTTCGACATGCTCTTCGAACTTGCCAAGGTCCTTCATGCTGAAGTCGGTGCAAGCCGTGCTGCAGTGGATGCAGGATTCTGCGACCATGACCGCCAGATCGGCCAGACCGGAGTCACTGTCCATCCGAAGGTCTATATTGCCTGCGGAATAAGCGGACAGATCCAGCATATCGCCGGAATGCAGGACAGCGGCATCATCATCAGTATCAATACTGATCCGGATGCCCCTATCAACCGCATCGCAGACTATGTGATCACGGGTTCCGTCGAGGAAGTGATCCCCAAGCTCATCAAGTACTACAAGCAGAACAGCAAATAAGGAGGACTAGCAATGGCTAACTACTATAAAGACCATCCGGAAATCGAATTCCACCTGAATCATCCCCTGATGCGCAGGGTCGCAGAACTCAAGGAGCGCTGGTATTCAGAGAAGGACCACTATGAGGAAGCCCCTGTCGATTACGAGGATTGCATAGAGAACTATCGCCGCATGCTGGAGATAGCCGGTGACATTGCCGCAAACACCATTGCCCCGAATTCCGAGGATGTGGACCTTGAAGGACCTCACCTTGAGAACGGACGTATGAAATATGCCTCAAAGACAGTTGACAACATGGAAGCTGTCCGTCTGGCCGGCCTCTGGGGTGTGACAATGCCCCGTCGCTACGGCGGACTCAATGCACCTGATACCGTTTTCAGCATGGCAAGTGAGGTTATCTCAGCAGCTGATTCAAGCTTCCAGAACATCTGGAGCCTTCAGAGCTGCGCCGAGACCCTCTACGAGTTTGGCAGCGAGGAGCAGAGGCAGAAGTTCATTCCCCGCATCTGCGCAGGAGAGACAATGTCCATGGACCTTACAGAACCCGATGCAGGATCTGACCTCCAGAGCGTGATGCTCAAGGCGACCTGGAGTGAAGAGCAGGGCTGCTGGCTCCTGAACGGAGTCAAGAGGTTCATCACCAATGGCGATTCTGACATCCATCTCGTACTTGCCCGTTCTGAGGAAGGTACCCGTGACGGCCGCGGTCTGTCGATGTTCATCTATGACAAGCGTCAGGGTGGAGTCAATGTCCGTCACATAGAGCACAAGCTTGGAATCCACGGATCTCCTACCTGCGAGCTTACCTACAAGGATGCCCGTGCAGAGCTTTGTGGAGAAAGGAGGCTTGGCCTCATCAAATATGTCATGGCCCTTATGAACGGTGCCCGTCTCGGTATCGGT
>CAMHFA010000105.1 GCA_946184255.1 uncultured Bacteroidales bacterium | reverse complement strand
CAGCCAACCATGCAACCAGACTCCCTGGAGCATCTACTCCGCATCCGGAAGCAATCGCTTCTGGAATACGTCCAACATCCTCACGCTTGTAAAAATAGAAAGGAGGGCAGCACCAATGGGATTTCGGCTCTGAGGGTTTCTCCTCCATACTGAGGATAAGGCCGGCTTCGTCAATCTCAAGAACCCCGCATTTCCGGAGCCTGTCTTCCGACGGCTCGAAGTACCTCATTACGCATGAAGTGCCTTTCCCAATAGAATAATCCACGAACCGGTTGAGGCTGAAATCAAGAAGGTTATCACCTGCTATTACCAGAAGGTCATCATCCGTGCCGAGGGATTCGACAGCATAGAGGATATCCCTGACGGCACCAAGACGGGTTTCGTTTGTCGAAGTGCCATCATCAACTACTGAAATCTCCTCCTTACGCCCGGAAGCCCAATCCTCGAAGAAACCGGCAAAACGATGGTTTGTCACCACGGCAAAACCGTCCACCTTGCCTTCCCCAGACAGGTCATCGACCAGCCAGTCGACAATAGGCTTTCCTCCAACCTCAAGAAGCGGCTTGGGGAAATTGTCAGTCAAAGGGCGTAACCTGGTAGCATAGCCGGCGGCAAGGATAAGGCATTTCATGGTAATAATCAGATTTTTACTCCATCCGCACTATGGCAGATATAAGCAGAATAATGTCCCTTGAGCTCAGGGAATTCAGCAAGGTATTCATCCTCAACCTTTCTGAATATCCCTTCTTTGAATGATGGATCTATCAGGGCCATGCAACAGCCTTTAAAACCGGCACCGCTGAATCGGCCGCCATAGATTCCATCAGTACGGGTCATGATCTCGTAGATCTTCTTGAGTTCCGGGGATCCGGTCTCCCATGAGTCAATCGATGACCTCCCGCTCTCGAAACTCAGCCGTCCATATTCATCTATGTCTCCCTTTCTCCAGGCCTCGGCACCTTTCTCCACACGGTCGTATTCTCCATACCAGTGTTCTGCGCGCTTACGCCAATTGTCCGGAAGCCTGTCTTTATACTTGTTAAATACCTCGACAGGGACCTCCCTCAGGTGGGTTTCGGAGAATTTGCCATATTCCATCCCTGAATAAGCTTTCAAGGCATAGGCTGCACTTCGGCACTCATCAACCCTCATGTTGAACTTGCTTCCGGCAAGGGCCCTTTCAACTCCGCTGAAGAATATAGCAATTTCATAGGGTTTCATCCTGGGAGAAGCAGGGATCAGTTCGTAGCTGTCATCCTGGGTGTCAAGATAGAGCAGATGGTCTTTCTTGGAATAGACTTCACAACTCTGGTCGAGCTTTCCGCAGGACACGCCAACATAATTGTTCTCTGCAGCCTTTGCCATCAGGATCAGTTCATTGTCCTCCAAATGGATCCCATTGACAATGCAGAGGGCTTTCATGAAGGAAATGGTGACTGCAGCGGACGATGAGAGCCCGCCAATCGGGAGGGAGCCCTCTATGACCCCGCTCAAACCCACCCTTAAGGGGAAACGGTTGAACAGTTCACTCGTGGCCCCACGGAGATAGTCTGCCCAGTCGTCCTGTTTCTCTTCAGGAACTGCACGGACATGCCATTGGGCACGTTTCCTGAACTGGAGGGAAGACAGCTCGATTACACCGTTCTGTTTCGGGGAATAGGCTATCCGGATCCCCTTGTCTATCGCAAAACCAGTGATCTTTCCAAGCTGGTGATCGACGTGGGCTCCGATCGGACAGACCCTGTAAGGGCAGAAGGAAACCCCTTCGGGCTCCCTTCTGTACGTCTCCCTGAACTTCTGTACACAATCCATGGCTTACAGCCTGGCCTTGATTGCCTTTGTCTGCTCCTCGAATCCCGGCTTTTCAAGAAGGGCGAACATATTCTTCTTGTAGGCCTCTACTCCCGGCTGGTTGAAAGGATTGATTCCGAGGACATAGGCGCTTATTCCACAGGCATACTCAAAGAACTGGAAAAGACCTCCGAGGTCATAGGCACAGAGTTTTTCAATGCATACCTCAAGCTGGGGTACTCCTCCGTCTATGTGAGCCAGTTTTGTGCCCAGTTGAGCCATTGCGTTGCAATGCTCTACATGCTGACCTGCAAGATAGTTGAGTTGGTCAAGGTTCTGGGGATCGCTTCCTATGACAACGCTTCTGTTGCTCTTCTCTACGCTAACAACCGTTTCGAAGAGTATCCTCTCACCTTCCTGGATGAACTGACCCATGGAATGGAGATCGGTCGTGAAATTGACAGAGGCAGGGAAGATTCCTTTCAGCTCCTTTCCTTCTGACTCTCCGAAAAGCTGCTTCCACCACTCTCCAAGGTACTGGAGTTTGGGATTGTAAGCAACGAGGATTTCCACCTTCTTCCCGAACTTGGAATAAAGGAGATTCCTCATCGCAGCATATTTGAGGGCTGGATTCTCCTCGGACCGCTCGGAGCAGGCCTTTTCCATCTCTCTTGCTCCTGCAAGCATCTCACGTACGTCAAATCCGGCGAGGACGATGGGCAGAAGACCGACAGGAGTCAGCACTGAATAACGGCCACCGACGTTGTCCGGAACGACGAAGGTCTTGTAGCCTTCCTGGGTTGCGAGGGTCTTGAGAGCGCCCTTCTTAGCATCGGTTATGGCGACTATCCTCTCGGATGCGTCAGTATAAGTCTTTTCAATATATTCCTTGACAACCCTGAATGCCACTGCCGGCTCTGTGGTAGTACCTGACTTTGAGATGACGACGGTAGCGGTGTTCCTCTCGGCGACAAGGTCCATCAGCTCGGCAAGATACTCTTCGGAGAGATTGTTCCCTGCAAAGACTACTTCTGGGGCATCTTTCTTACCGGAAAGCTGCTTTGCGAAATTGTGGGAAAGAGCCTCTATGGCGCAACGGGCTCCAAGATAGGAACCACCGATGCCTATCACAACAACAAGGTCAACTCCCTTTGCCTTCCAGCAGTCACGTACCGCCTCGCATTCTGCGATAAGGGATTCCGGAGTCTCGGACGGAAGATGCTTCCAGCCAAGGAAATCGTTCCCCGCCCCACTTCCGCTGTTCAACACATCAAGGGCCTCAAGTGCCTTACCAACATATTCCTTGTAATCTGCATCTTTGACAAAGGAGCTGCAACCTCCCAAATTAACTTTAACCATATTCTATTAAATTATTACTGTCTTCAAAGATTACAAAAATAACCATTTTCCGGTAAATGTCAGAAAGAATATTGTTATATTTGTGTTACACAGAAAACACTAAAATCAATCGATATGCACAGAATAATCCGTCTCGCGGCTGTAGCCGCCATCGCCGCAGTCTTGGCATCATGCTCACACAAGGTAGCCATCACAGCTCACAGGGGTTACTGGAACTGCGAGGAAGCAGGCTTCGCCGAGAATTCCATCAAATCCCTCGAAATGGCACAGAAGAACCATTTCTGGGGAAGCGAGTTCGATGTACACATCACTTCCGACCTCGTCCTGGTGGTACATCACGACGCCCACATCAATGGAAAGAGTATCCACACCCATGACTACGCCGACTTCAAGGACTACCGTCTGAAAAACGGTGAGAAGCTCCCTACCCTCGATGAATATCTGACCCAGGGAGAGAAGGGAGGAACAGTCCTCGTGTTCGAACTCAAGGCACAGTACGACAAGGCACATGAAGACTACATGGTTGACAAGAGCATCGAAGCACTTAAGGCTCACAACCTGTTCGATCCCAAGAAGGTGATCTTCATCTCATTCAGCCGCAATATCTGCGAGAGGATCGCGGCCCTCTGCCCCGGATTCACTAACCAGTACCTGGAAAAGGATCTGACTCCTGACGAGGTTTATGCCAAGGGGATCAACGGAATCGACTATCACTACAGCGCATTCGACAAGAATCCCGAGTGGATCGGGCAGGCTCACAAGAACAAGATGAGCGTCAATGTCTGGACTGTCAACGACAGGGATGAAATCAAGAAGATGGCCGACCTCGGAGTTGACTGCATCACCACCAACGAGCCTCTTCTCGTCCGCGAAATCCTCGGAGCCAAAGAGAACAAATAGTATTCCTGTACCAGACCCTACAGTTCCGACAGGGTCTTGAACCGCTTCCTGTCATAGGCCTTCTTGGACCTGTGGAGTACTTTTCTGAATGTAACAGGACGGCCGTGCTGCTCGATCTCTTCAAGACGGGCGGCACGGCGGTTTGCCAACATGAAGTCGGCTTCAGTGATGCGTAGTTTCTTCTGTTTCTTCCTGTTTTTCATAGTGCCGAGAGATTCTACTCGAATATCACCTTCTTGTTGATATAGTCGTAACAGAGAACGTCTTTCCGGATCATGTACCTGGTCATGGAAAGGCCAAGCCTAACTATCTTGAAAAGTCCGTTCTGGGTATCAACCGCATAGTAGTTAGCACAGAACCGGGACTCAAGATCCTCTCCACGGTCTGTTATCGAATTGCCACGCAGGTTTCCTGCCTGGTCAACCGAGAGACAGAGAAGGCCGGGGTATTTCGCAGGATAGTACAGCATGTCGTTGTGGCAGTGACCTGTCAGCCAGACGACGAACTTAACTCCCTTGTCCACCCAGGACTGAACGATGTCTGCCAGAGGATTGACAGGGCCTGAAACATAGCCATACTGTTCTGTGGCAGCAGGGACTTTCGACCTCAGGGAAAAACGCTTGGTAGCAACATAGGAGGCTGTTTCAGGAGTGTGGAATTTGTTTACATCTCCTGTCCTGTGATCCATCAGGCGTCCACCCTTTGAATTCTGGTTGTAGATAAAGCGGTGCTTCGACTCTTCCCACTTTTCATTGTCCCCATCAAAGTCATCCAGAGGATAATGGGTGGAGACTATGACAGAATAGCCGAACGCAGGATTGGAAGGATCAAGAGTATCGGCAAGCCTTGCGGAAAGCCATGATTCCTGTTCGCTTGTAAGGTAACGGAAACCGTCATTGAAATGCATGCAATCAAGCCCAAGGAGCCTTATCTTTGACTCGGCAAAATCCTTGTGCCAGAAGCAGGCTTTGTAATAAGGGCTTGAAGGTTTGTCATAAC